>NZ_DASWYK010000180.1:0-48334 GCF_036405015.1 Flavobacterium sp.
AGAAATACAAGAAAAGAAAATCGGAAAATAGTACCAGTATTTCCCGATTTAGTATTGTGTTTTAAACGACGTATCGAAATTAAATCATTTAAAATCAATCCAAAATTATGAAAAATATAATTAAGAGGAATTGGCTTAGTCCTTATTTGCCTAAAATTAGTCTAAAAATGAAACTAACCACGCTATTATTGATGCTTTCTTTGATGAGAATTCAAGCTGGTGTCTATTCACAAAATACAAAGTTGACCTTAAATATAAAGAATGCTCCGGTCGAAAAGCTGTTTAATAAAGTCGAATCTGTTTCGGAATATCGATTTCTTTTTGAAAGCAGTGTAATCGACCTAAACAGAAAGGTTACAATCAACGTTAAAAAACAAGGAATAGCCGAAATACTGGATGAAGTATTTAAAAACACGGATATTTCTTATAGTATTAATGATCGTCAAATTCTATTAGTAAAGAAAAAACAAAAGCTGAATCTGATGGAAAAAGCTACTGCTCCTAAGGTGATAGTGGAGCAAGGTATTGAAATTACAGGAGTAGTAACAGACTCCAAAAATATGCCAATACCGGGAGCGAATGTCATAGAAAAAGGAACTTCTAATGGAGTTTCAACCGATTTAGATGGAAAGTTTACCATTCGCGTAGGCGGTTCAAACAGTGTTTTGGTCTTTTCTTTTATTGGATTTGAAAATAAAGAAGTTGCAGTTGGTCAAAGCAAGTCTTTGAGTGTTATGTTAAGTGAGCAAAATTCGGCTTTGAATGAAGTTGTAATTGTAGGTTATGGAGCAGTAAAAAAGAAAGATTTGACAGGAGCTGTGGCAACAGTTAAATCTTCTGATATTGTTTTAAGTCCTGTTGCTAGTCCGATGGAAGCGCTTCAAGGGAGGGTTTCTGGTTTGGATATTCAGCGTCCGTCAGGAAGAGCGGGAACTTCTCCAAAAGTTTTATTAAGAGGAAACAGATCTTTGACAGCTAGTCAGGATCCGTTATATATTGTTGATGGAATTCCTTCGAGTATTGATAATTTGAATCCAAATGATATTGAAACAATTGATGTTTTAAAAGATGCTTCGTCTACTGCAATATATGGTTCTTCTGGAGCTAATGGAGTTATCATTGTGACTACTAAAAAAGCAAAAGCAGGAAAAACACAAATCGATTTTAACAGCTATTTCGGATTAAATGGTTTCTCTTCTTTTCCGGCACCGCTTACAGGAGAGAAATGGTTGAATTACAAACGCGACCGATTTTATCTAGACAATGGCTATCAGGCAACAAGTTTAACCGATTTAGGTTTGAATGCCTCGGCTGTAGCTGCAATTGAAAATGGACAATATGTAAACTGGATTGATGAGACTTTACAGGTTGGTACACAGCAAAATCACAATCTTTTTATGAGAGGAGGATCTGAAAAAGTACAAGGTTATTTCTCTTTAGGATATGTAGGTGAAGAAGGAATTTATAAAAATGATAAAATCAATAAATTCAATTCAAGAGGAGGAATTGATTTAAAATTCAGCGATAAATTCAAAACGGGTTTCCAATTGATTTTAAATTACAATACAGGAAGTTCTACAAACAGTAGAATTAACAAAGCATACAGCGTTTATCCTTTAGGAGTTCCATTTGATGAAAACGGAGTTGTAAATCTATATCCGATAGAAGGAGATCCAAACAATATTAGCATTTTGGCGAATAATTATCCAGGAGCTTTTGCGAATGAATCTATAGGGTACAACATACAATTCAATCCTTATGTGGAGATTGAATTTGCTAAAAATTTGAAATTAAGATCCAATTTAGGAACAAGATTTTCTGGAAATAGAGCAGGTACTTTTCAAAGCAAAAACTCATACAATTTGCTGACAGAAGGAAGAACTGCAAGTGAAGCTACTTACAATATAACTTTAGGCTACAGTTATATTTGGGAAAACATATTGAACTACAATTTTAAACTAGGCAAAGATCATGATTTTGGTTTAACAGGTATTACTTCGTGGGCTGACAGCAGATCTGAAGGTTCCTATTTAGGCGGAAATGGTATTGATTACGATGATTTCTTGTTTTATAACATGGGAGCTGTAAAAAATCTTACCACAAGAATGAATACCTACAGTCAGTTTAACAGAATGTCATTTGCGGGACGTTTTAATTATAGTTTCAAAGGAAGATATTTATTTCAGTTAACCAATCGTTGGGATGGAGTTTCTCCTTTAGCTGAAGGTAATAAATGGTCGGCTTTCCCATCTGCATCTGTAGCTTGGCGTATTAGCGACGAAAGTTTTATGCAGGGAACAAGTTCGTGGCTGAATAATTTAAAACTTAGACTAGGTTACGGAATTTCAGGATCGGCAAACATTGATCCGTATTCTAGTTTGACTCGTACTTCGACTAAAACAAGCAGTCTTTCTCTTGGTGGCGGAACGGCATTGCCAATGTATGTTCCAACAGAACATATCTCAAATCCTGATTTGACATGGGAACGTTCTACCAATACGAATTTAGGTTTAGATGTGTCTGTGTTGAAAAATAGAATAGATCTTGTAGCAGAATACTATTGGACGGAGACAGATGGTATTTTATGGGATCGTCGTCTTCCAACCAGTTCAGGAGGTTATGATGCGAAAACACCTTATAAAAAGACTTCTAATATTGCTACTTCGCAAAACAGAGGTTTTGAGTTGGCCATCAATACTAAAAATATTGAGACAGAAAACTTTAAATGGAATACTTCATTCACTTACACGCATGCAAAAGAAAAACTAACCAATATTGATTTAGGAAATCTAAGTGTAAGCCAGTTAATTTCTGAAGGTTTATTCATTGGACAAACTCCAGCTGCGGGAGGCGTATTTTATGATTACAAAAAAATAGGAATCTGGCAATTAGGTCAGGAAACAGAAGCAGCTTTATATGGTGCTAAACCTGGAGATATTAAACTGCAAACCGTAGAGCAATTTGATGCTAATGGAGTATCAGACAACGGAGTGCATGTTTATTCTACAAAAGATAGAATGATTGTTGGAAACAATGTTCCAGATTATTTCTTTGGTTTTCAAAATACATTCAAGTACAAGAACTTTGATTTCACCGTATTTGTAAACGGAAGATACGGAGGTATGATGCGTGCTCAGGTATTAGGATATTGGAATAAAGAAGCGCAACCAGAAACCTACAGTTACTGGACACAAGACAATCCAACAAACGATTTTCCAAGACCAGGAGGAAGTTTCAATACGCAATTCCAGTCGGCATTAGAGCTTGTAGATGCCTCTTATATCAAAGTCAAGAATATTACAATTGGCTATTCTATGCCAGAAGATTTTCTTAAAAAAAGCGGTTTGAATTCATTAAGACTTTATGCGACAGCTTATAATCCTTTTGTTTTTAGCAGAAGTCATTTATTGAAAGACGTTGATCCAGAGAACGGAGGATCAGATTCATTCCCGTTATTTAAACAAGTTATTTTTGGTCTTAATTTATCATTATAGTAGTATGAAAAAGTATATAAATATAAAAACAGTCATCTTAATGTTTTTTCTGGTTGGTTTGACTCAATCATGCAGTTTAGATGAAAAAAACTTAACCACTATTTCTTTGGATAAATCTTATGGTGAAAGAGCAGGATTCGAAGGATTAATTAATAGTTGTTATGAGAATTTATATTTCCTTCACGGAAAAGTAGATTATATAGCACCAACAGAAGCTGGAACAGATTCTTGGGAAAACGTGAGTACCAGCGGAATCGGTTATACACAATATACAAGCCAGTTGAATCCTGACGATGGAAATATTAAAGTAATCTGGGGTACAACTTATGCAACGATAAATCTTTGCAATACGGCTATTTATTATTCAAAAGATGTAAAAGGATATTCTTCTACAGAGGAAATGAACACTAAATTGGCGGAAGCTTATTTTCTAAGAGCATTTAGCAATTTTATACTTGTTGAGCAATTTGGAGGTGTGGTTTTAAGAACAAAATCTTCTATTGTTGAAGGAGCAGATAACGCGCCAGTGCGTAGTTCTGAAAAAGAGTTTTACGATTTAATTATTGAAGATTTAAAATTTGCCTGTACACATCTTCCAACTACTCAAACTTTGCAGGGAAGAGTGGCAAAAAAAGCGGCTTACGGTTTATTGGCTAAAGTTTATTTGCAAAGAACACGATTAGGAGATGTTGCAACGTATTCTAAACTGGCTTTAGATACTGCTGAAGAATTAATCAATAATGCAGCGAAATATAATACAGCTCTTTATTTAAGTGATAATACTTCGTCTGGATTTAAAAAACTTTGGGATGGTAACAATAATAAGAAAAACACCGAATTCTTATTCACTCAAGGAATTGATCCAGGAGGATTAAATCCTGAAGGTTTTAATAGAGGAAGAACAAGACAATATTATTTACCTGATTTGGCAACCCGAGGAGCTGAATGGGGAGCTGGAGCAACCAGTATTTTGTACGGAAGAGCCAACAGTCGTATGCTAAAACCAAGTAAATATTTGTTGACAGAAATATTTTCTCCAGTACCATCGCCAGCAGATACGCGTTTTGCAGAAACATTTACTTTCAAATTTTATGCTGCAGCCAACAAAACAATTACTCAGGCAATGGCTACTGCTTATAAAAAAGATGCTTCGGTAGTAGGATATACGATTAAAAACACTTTGGCTCAGGCGCTTCCAGCGGTTAATTTTTATTCTCAAAGAATTGAAGAGCAAATCAATATGAATAATGATGAAGGTTTAGCTGTTTTTACTCCTAACTGGAATATCGATCCTGCTGTAAAAAGTAAAATGCCAGTGCTTGTTGCTGATCCGAGTGATATTTTCGAACCAGGAACTAATAAATATAAAGATCCGACGATGTATCCAAACGATCCAAATTTGATCAATATGTTTCCTGCTATGAGAAAATTCTCTGCAGCATTGTATTGTCAAAGTAATCAGTATTGGTTAGGAGATATTCCGATTATTCGTTTGGGAGAAATTTATCTAGTTGCAGCAGAAGCCGCTATTTTAAATGATAATCCAACGAAAGCATTGGGATATGTAAATACTTTGAGAAAAAGAGCCGCCATAACATCAAGAGAAAACGAAATGTTAGTGACAAGCGGAGATATGAATATTGATTTTATTTTAAAAGAAAGAGCGAGAGAATTATCTGGTGAACATACAAGATGGACGGATCTAAAACGTACAGGAAGATTAAATAAAACGTATTTAGATCAGACGAATCCAATCGCAGGAGCAAATTTTATTAATGAAAAACATATAGTTAGACCGATTCCGAGATCATTTTTGGATGCTATTTCAAATGCCAAAGATTTTGGAACTAATGGATATTAAAGAGTTTGGTTAGTAGTTAGGTTAGGGCAGACCGAAAGGTCTGCTTTTACTTTTTAACAAAAAACGGTTTCTACTAAGGTAATTTCTAAACTTAAATCAGACTATCAATGCTTTAAAATAGTAGTGTTTTGGTCTTTTTAGCACATTTTTAAAAATATAATTGTAGTTTGTTATTTTAAATTAGTCTTAATTATGTGTATAATTGTTCTAAATTATATATTTTTGCACCGTTAATAATTTTATCAGAATGGCATTAGTTAGTGATTTGACCACCAAAGTATTATTTGAAACCGAAAAAGGATACAGTTACCAATGTGATTTGACCAACAGCATCATTATCAATTTTGTTGATACAGTGTCAAGTTATAAAATCCAAGATTTTTTGATTTTTCAGAGAAAGGTCAATAACGTCGACATTCTTAACATGCTTTATGATTTATCTGATCAGTCGGATGCACAGCTAATTGAAACTACCAAAAGAAATTTTTCCAGAAATCTTACCATCTGCGAAATTGTGCAATTAAGAGAATTATTAAACGGAACAAAATTTACGCTCAGTTTACATTCTATGCTTTGTAATATTGTAAATGTAGAGCTTATTTAGATTCTTACTTAGATTAAATCCAAATTTTCAGACAATTAGGGCTGCTTCCTTAAGTTTTTGTAATTTTACATTATAAAAATTAAAGGTTATGAAAGATTTATTGAGAACAAGCACGTCATTAACTGAAGGCGTAGAAAATATATTGAATTTACAAGCAAAATTAGAAAGCGATGCTTCAAACAAATATTTAGCTATGGCAGCATGGTTGGATAGAAATGGTTTTGCAAATACTGCAGGGTATTTATATAAGCAAGCGGAAGAAGAAAGAGAGCACTTTCTAAAAATTTTCAAATTCATTACGGACATGGGAGGGATTGCAATCACGCCATCTGTTCCTGAAGTACAGCAAGAATTTGCTTCTTTTAGAGAAGTATTTGAAATTGCTTTACAAAACGAAATTGCAGTTACGCAAGCAATCAACAAAGTTATCGCAAAATGTAGAGCAGAAAATGACTACGCTACAGAAGACTTTATGATGTGGTATGTAGCTGAGCAAAGAGAAGAAGAGAAAAACGCAAGAAGAGCGTTAGAACTTTTCGAACTAATCAACGGAAACGAAGCTGACGGTAAATTCCAATTGGATGTTCAGATTTCAAAAATCGGATAATTAAAAACTGATTTATAATATTTAAAAAGCCCTTAATAGTGATATTAAGGGCTTTGTTTTTTTATTCATTCATCAAAGTCTCGATTTCATCAACTTCAAGCGGAATATTGCGCATTAAGTTAAAAGGTTCTCCTTTTTCCTGAACCACAACATTATCTTCTAAGCGGATTCCGAATTTTTCTGCTGGAATGTAAATTCCTGGTTCAACTGTAAAAACCATATTTGGTTTCATTGGTTCGTGAAGCAATCCGTAATCGTGTGTGTCTAATCCCATGTGGTGAGAAGTTCCGTGCATGAAATACTTTTTGTAAGCTGGCCATTCTGGATTTTCGTTCTGAACATCAGCTTTGTCTAATAAACCTAAACCAAGTAATTCAGAAGTCATAATTTTACCAACTTCAATATGGTATTGTTTCCAAAGTGTTCCTGGTGTAAGCATTTTAGTTGCTTCGTTTTTCACTTTCAAAACAGCATTGTAAACCGCTTTTTGACGATCTGTAAAACGTCCTGAAACTGGAATTGTTCTGGTCATATCGCTTGAATAGTTAGCATATTCAGCAGCAACGTCTAATAGAATCAAATCACCGTCTTTACATTGTTGATTATTCTCAATATAATGTAAAACATTCGCATTGTTTCCAGAGGCGATAATTGGCGTATAAGCAAAACCTTTAGAACGGTTACGAATGAATTCGTGTGCCAATTCAGCTTCGATTTCGTATTCTGTAACATTTGGTTTTACGAATCCTAATAATCTACGGAAACCTTTTTCTGTAATATCACAAGCATGCTGAATCAAATCGATTTCTTCGCTTTCTTTTACAGAACGAAGTCTTTGTAAAATTGGGTTACTTTTTGCCACATTGTGCGCAGGATAACGCTCTTTCCACCATTTTACAAAACGAGCTTCACGAGTTTCTGTTTCTACAGAAGCGCGGTAATGTTCATTCGTATTGATGTACATGGTGTCTGCATACGTCATCATTTCGTTCAAAACTTTATGAAAATCTTGTAACCAATAAACGGTTCTAATTCCAGAAACCTGAAAAGCACGTTCTTTAGTCAATTTTTCACCTTCCCAAACTGCGATATGATCGTTGGTTTCTCTCAAGAAAAGCATTTCTCTCTGATTTTCATAAGGAGCATCTGGAAACAAAAGCAAAACACTTTCTTCCTGATCTACACCACTTAGATAAAAAATATCTCTGTGTTGAGCAAAAGGTAAAGTACTGTCTGCACTAACTGGGTAAATGTCATTTGAATTGAACACGGCAACTGAATTCGGTTTCATTTCTGCCATGAATTTTCTGCGGTTTTTTACAAAAAGACCACTGTTTATTTGATGATATTTCATAATTCTATCGTTTTTGAACTTCGAATTTCAAAATTACATATTTTAAATATATCGCGTGAAATTGAATTCTTAAAGTTTTATTATTTATTTTTTGCCACGAAGACGCGAAGGCGCAAAGTTTCGTTTTGACTTCTTGATTGAAGTCGAAGTGTTAGCGCAGAGTTTTTGAGTAAATAGGAATTTGTATATTGCATTAATAATTGGTGCAGATCTAAATAATTTAAACGAAAAATAGTTATGGATAATCCACATAGCAAAATTTTAAATTCAATAGAAAATTTTAAAGAAATTTTAGAAGTAGATTACTTGTTTTTACCTGTTGTGCAGAAAGAAGATATTGCAGCATTTGAGAATAAATTTAATATAACAATTCCAGAAGACTATCGATATTTTTTATTGAATATTGCAAATGGTATAGTAAATAGAAACAAGTGGGGTTTGAATTTGGTTGAAGAAATTGATTTTAAAGATTTCTTTTATGAAGAAAATGAATTTAATCCTTCACTTCCTTTTGAACTAACAACTAAAGTGGTATTTGGCAATTATCATCCCGACCGTAAAGATTCTTATCCTTATGAAATAACTTATGATGGAGATTATGAGATTTTTATGAAGGGATATTCAAATGGACAAATTCATATAGCAGGTTACGGTTGCGGAACAAGTGCATTTATTGTAGTTAATGGAAGCGAATACGGTAATATTTGGATTAATGATTTTTCTTCCAATAATGAAGTATGTCCTGAATTCGATTTTAAAAATAATAAATCACGGCTTTCTTTTACTGATTGGCTGTTAGAAAGTCTGGATAGAGTGGCTACTATTTACAATCAAAATGTTGAATGGGAAAACAGAATTAAGGAAGAGGAACGAGTTAAGCAAGATAAAATAGATGAACAAAATAAAGAGCGAGAAATAAAAAGATTAGATCAAATAAAAAGAGAGAAATTTGCTGAACAGAATAAGCAAAATGAAATAGAAAAACAAAGATCTAAAAGACCTCGTCGAGATTTGCTTACTTACTTGATAGATAAAATTTTCCATTAAAAAGATTTCTCAATCTTCATGTAATTATGGACTCAAACATCAACATAAGAAAAATCCAAAGCCAAGACCTAGATTTCGTCTACAAATCAATATGCGAACTTGAAAATGAAATTTTTGATTTTGAAGTTTTCAGCGAAATATTCAATTCGAATATTTCAAATCCAAACAACATTTATTTAATTGCAGAAGATGAAAACGAAAGTTTAGGTTTTATTAGTTTTCATACTCAAAATCTGCTTCATCATTGCGGTTTAGTTGGCGAAATTCAAGAGTTTTTTATTGATAAAAACCACCGTGGAATAGGAGTTGGAAGAAAATTAGTTGATGAAATTTTAAAATATGCTGAAAAGAATAATTTAAAAAGTATAGAAGTAACAACAAACAAAAAAAGAATAGAAAACGTGGCGATTTATGAAAATCTGGGTTTTACTTTGAGTCATAATAAGTTTACCATAAAAAACAACAAATAGAAACTTTGCGTCTTAGCGACTTTGCGAGCAAAAACATTGCGAACTTTGGGATTGAAAAAAAATGAACAAACTAAATCCATCCATAAAACATCATTTAATAATTGCGAGTTTCATCAGCTTATGGCTTTTTGTATTCGCATTTATCATAAAACCTTTTGATGATGGAACTATAAATTTTCAATCTTGGCTTTTAATCAGCATCGGTTTTAGCGGAATGGCTTTCTTGTGTTATGCAATTCTCGCTTTTCTTCAAAAAAAGATTTATGATAGCATTCAAAAGTGGAATTTAAAACTCGAGCTTTCAAGTCTTCTCTTTTATTATTTCATTTATTTAATGGGTATTTATGCCTATTATAAAAGTCCAATTTTAAACGGAGGTTATAGTTTTGGACAGTTTTTTACGATTATTTTTATCAAAGTAGCTTTAATTGTAACTCCAGTAATTATTCTCGCCAGAACTTATCTCATAAAATTAATTCCCATAAAAGAAGATATTCTGGTCATTAAAGGCGAAAACAGATTAGATGTTTTAAAAATCAACAAGGCAGATTTAGTGTGTATTTCGAATGCACAGAATTATGTGGAGATTTTTTACATCGAAAATGAAAAACTTCAATCAAAGTTGATTCGTTCTTCGCTCAAAAAAGTTCAGGATGATTTTGGGTTTTTAATGCAAATTCATCGTTCCCATTTAATCAATCCAACACATTTTAAATCCTGGAGAAATTCAAATACCATTGTTCTGACTCAAATCGAACTTCCCGTTTCTAAAAATTACAAAGAAGTTTTGTTAGCGTTGTAAATTCCGTACCTAAAACGATACATTTCGTACCAAAGTCAATAAAATCAGTTCTTCCAATTGGATTCAATTTTAGTTTTGCTTCATCAATTTTAAAAACAAATTATGAAAACAAAACACTATTGTTTAATCGGATTGCTATTTTTTCTAACCAGTTATATATTCTTTTCAAAGCTTTTACCAAGTTTTAGCGAATCAATCGATTTTGCGCACTGGTTTAATTTAATTGGTGCTTGCTTTTTGCTATCGTTTAATGAAGTGTTTCCTAAAACCAGAATTAGTAAAATGGCTTCTGTTTTGACAACTTTCGGCGTGATTGCACATATTGGTCTTTGTACAATCGATTTTATTATGTCAAGCTACGGAAATAACGAAATCGCAAAAGAAGCATTAAGTCATCAAATCACTATTTCGCCATTTATTTTTTATCCGTTTATAGCCGTTGGTCCTTCTTTGCTTTTTGTTGGTTTGGTATTTCATGCATTTACTTTCATAAAAACAGAAACTGTAAAATCTTTAATGGTAATCATGGGTTCGGTTGTTGTAGGATTTTCTTTTTTTGCTTTGAAAAACGGAATTCTGATGCTTGTGAGTTGTACAGTTTTTACTTTAGGATTAGTGTTACTTCTTTATAGGAAAAACAATTAAAGAAAGGTTTATTTTTAATTAAGCTTCTGGAATGTTTTTAGAAATGTTATATTTGAGTGTTGATTTTTAAGGTTTTAACTTTAATAAACACCAAGAATAATGAAAGGAAAAAGAGGAAAGTTGAGAAGAATTTTAAAAACAATCTGGATTGTAACAGGATTGTTGTTTACAATCTGGCTATTTTATTCGTATGAATCAGATGGCGTAAACGAATCTTTTTTGCAAAGTAATAATGAGATTAAAGTAGAAGATACAGCAGATTATTATTCTTTTACACCTCAAAAACAATTCAGTAATGTTTTGATTTTTTATCCAGGCGCAATGGTAGAAACAAAGGCTTATGTACCGCTTTGTAGAAAACTGGCAGATAAAAACATTAAAGTCTATTTGATAAAAATGCCTTGGAGACTTGCTTCAAAAGGATATAATAAGCCAAAAGAACTGCATCTGTTCGACGATCATTCTAAGACTTACATTTTGGCGGGACATTCGCAGGGTGCAAAGATGGCTGCACAATTCGTTTACGAAAATCCTAAATTAATCGATAAACTATTATTGATTGGAACTTCGCATCCAAGAGATATTTCGCTTGCGGCTATTGAGGTTCCGGTTTTAAAGATTTATGGTTCAAAAGATGGTGTTGCAGACGAAGGATCTATTTTGAAAAACAAATCTAAACTTCCCGAAGCAACAAAGTTTATCCGAATAGACGGAGCAAATCATTGTCAGTTTGCTTATTATGGGTTTCAGTTAGGAGACGATAAAGCTACTATTAGCAGAGAACAACAACATAAAGAAACTCTCCAAGCAATGGTTTCATTTATTGAAGAATAATTTGTCATAATTCAAAAACAAAGAACTAATATTGTAAAAAAATACTTTGAAACCGAATAAGATTTGAAAAACCATTTTAAATACCTGCTTTCCCTTTTTGTGGCTTTGGTTGTAATGACGGGCGATGGTATTTTGTATGTTCGATCTAATGCTCCAGAATATTATCAGTCTTCTTTTGTGATTTCGAGAAAAGAAATCGATCTTAAAAATCTTCGAGTTTATGATTTTAATCAAGTTAAAAAGATTGGAAAAACTTTATTTCCGATACTTTTAGCATATTTCAGAATTAAAGAAAACTTGAGTTTTCAAACTCGAATAGTTTTTCAACTACATAAAAATCTTCATCAAAATATAATTTCATTTATAAAATAATCGGTTTTTATAAATGAAGTAAATACTTCAGTTAACTTCAAGAAAAGTTTATACATAGCTTAAGAAAGTTTTTTTCTAAGCCATTATGCTATTTTATGGCATAAGATGATTTATAATGTCTAATCATTTATCATTTTAAAATGTATAAACAAACTCATAAAAAAGGTTTAGAGCAATCTAAGCCACGACTTCATTGGTTAAAACGAAAATTAATTCTAATCATGACCGCTTTCATGCTCGGAATGGCAAATGGAATGCAGGTTGAAGATACCAGGATTAAAGGAAATCAAAATTATACCGAACAGCATAAGAAGGATTGATTTTAATTAGATAATATGGCAATTTGATAATTAGAAAATTCTCATTCGTGTCGATTTGATGGTTAACCTTTGTCAAAGTTTTAAACTTTGACAAAGGTTTTTTGTGACCAGTTGTCATTTCGACGAAGGAGAAATCTTCGCAAAGAAAATCGACAATCTTTGTCGAGCTACTTACGGAGATTTCTCCTTCGTCGAAATGGCAAACTGTGTAGGTAATAAACGAAAAAGCCTAAGTAATTTGCTTAGGCTTTTTTGTATTTAGGCTAAAATTTATATTTTAGAATGTTGCTTATTTTTCCGCAATTTTCTCTTCCAGATGAAGAATTTCCTTCTTCATACTTTCAATTGTCTCTTTTCTGGCTTCGGCTAATTCTTTATAGTTGATGCTTTGTTCTGTAAGAATTGAATTGAAATCGCTAGTTAAATTGTTTTTTCGAATCATTGGTCCTTCGCTTTTTATCAACCATTCACAGCTGTATTGTGGATAATTTTCAACTATTTTCAAAATCCATTTGGCTTGTATGTCGCTATTTTTCGCAATTGCTCTTGACAAAACGCCTTTGCTTGCGCCTATTGTTTGTTCTAGTTTTGTAATGCCGATGCCTTCATTTATAGCTAGTTGCTTTATATTTTCGAGAATATTACTCATTATGTAGGAAATTATCTTCAATTTTTTTTTGAATGTTGAAAATTATCATCTATCTTTGTTTCGATTTTTAAAACAAATTAAACAATGGGCAAAAGTAAAACAAAAAATTACAAATCCTATGATTCTACGGTGTTAGAAGCCTTGTTTTTAAAATATAAGGTTTCGAAATATTATATCCGTCAATGTATTAACGGAACTGTAAACGGTATAAAACCTGACAGTATAAAAAAGGATTATGTAATAATGGAGAAAGCAAATAGGGAAACAGTGATGAATTTGGTAAGAAAAACACTGGGGTGAATTTTATGTAATCAATAGATTGCAAGATTTGAAAAACAAAATAAATTAAACAAAAAAATGAAAAAGTATTTAAAAATGGCTCTGCTTTGTTGGGGCTTGGGCTTGGCTTGTTCTTACGCACAGGTTGGTATGCCAACAAATAATCCGAATAAAGATGCGGTTTTGGATTTAAACAGAACAGATGGTGTAAGTGCAAAAGGGTTGTTGTTGCCTAAGGTTGCATTGACGGCTACAAATAGTTTTGCCCCGATGACGGCTAATGTAGCGGGAATGCATGTATGGAATACTGCGACTGCAGGTACTGGAATTAATGTAGTAACTCCAGGTGAATATTATAATGATGGTTCTAAATGGATTCGTGTCTCATCTGCTACAGACGCATGGATCCAGGATGGGAATAATAATGGCGCTATTAAAGCAATAGGTACAAACGATGCTTTTGATTTGCCTGTTGAAACGAATGGTGTGGAAAAGATGAGAGTGACATCGGGAGGGCAAGTGCTTATTAATACAGCGACATCTATGACAGGTGGAACTACGGCAAAGCTGCAAATTAATAATGGAACACAAAATGGAGCTTTACAGATAAAAGATGGCTCGGAAGGTTCAGGAAGGGTCTTTACTTCTGATGCTAATGGGCTAGGTACGTGGCAAGATATGCCAGGTACTCCAGGTGGTTTTGTTTTGAGTGCAGTAACAATAGCGGCTGGTACTAGATCAATTCCTAGTACTACTCCTGCTCAATATTTGGGACGTCAACTGACTTTGACTCCTGGAAAATGGATAATTTATTATGGTGAGCTTGTGCAAAGTTCATCAATGCCTGTAAATGGTAATGTTTGGTTGCAATTGACTTTAAGCGAATCTAAGACTTCCCGAACTAACCCCAATTTTAGTTTTTTAGGGACTTCTCTTGTGAGTGGAAATATTACGTATCCCAATTTTTATAATATGTTGGCAGGGGTATTTGTGATACAGGTTACTAATACAACAACATTGTATAATGTTACTTGGGGATCAGGACTTGCGGGTGCTACTTTGGGGAATATTCTTTTTGATACGAGTTTTGGTGAGAATTATTTGTTTGCAACTAAAATTTATTAATTAGGGGTAAAATGTTGGTGTTTAATAAAACACAAAAAAAAAACCGAAGCAACAGCTTCGGTTTTTTTATTTTGGAATTTGGAATTTCAAAAAATTGGAATTTAATTTTTTAATCCACCCATTTATAATATCTAGCTCCAATTAAAACAGGAATCTCTTTTTCAATTCGGTCTAAAACCCATTCGTTTTTAGGTGTTCTGATACTTGTTTTTTGTTCTTTTTTATGAAGACTTTCATAAGTATTGAAATCAATTTCTACACTTTCGGCTAAATTTTCAAAAAGCTTCACATTTGCCAAAGCCGATTGCCATTCTGGTTGAATCGTTCCTTCAAAAACTTTGGATTTTGATCCGCTTCCGTAAGCTAAGAAACCAAATTTAGATCCGGCAACTTCTTTTTTGGTGTCATAAAAATGAGCCAAAGTCGACAATAATCCCATGAAAATAGAACCTGTATAAAGGTTTCCAATTAATGAAGAAGCTAATTCAGCTGGCTGTAATTTCTCTGTTACAAATGTTTTATAATCTTCAGATTTTGCTACTTCTTTAATTTTTGTCTGGTAATCTGCAGGCGCAATATCATCAGCAATGATTTTTTCAGCACTGTCTAAAGCATAAATTTCAGACAACATTCTTCTTCCTTGAAAAGAATATGGCAAGTGCATAATAATGCTAGTCCAAGTATTATATAAAGTCTCAGTCGTATTTTTTAATTTCTTGAATGAAAAGTAAGCATTGCGCGTACGATCCATATAGCATTGGTTCGAATATTGACCGTCAAAAACCGGTTGGTCTTTATGAATTTCGATTTCAGCTTCTAAATTGTCAAACCAAGAATCGTTGTTTGTGTTTTTAGTAATTTCTTCTTTAGAAATCGTTCTGTATGGTTTGAAGAAATCAAAAACACCTTTTGTACTTGTTGCCCAATTGTCATCAAAAGCAATAATTTTTGGGTTTGCCGTAATCAGCATTGCAACGGCTCCAGCGCCTTGAGTGTATTCTCCGCCAGAGTTTAAATCGTATTTTGCAAAATCAGAAGTAACCACAATTGCTTTTTTAGTTGGATTCAATTTTACAAAATCCAAACAGTTTTGCATGGCATCAACACCACCGATACAAGCAAAAGTAAAGTCAACAACGTCGCATTCTGCTAGTGAATCTTCGCCAAATTTCTGCTCCATCAAACTGATTAAATAAGAAGCAATTGGTTTTGAGCTGTCAACACCGCTTTCGGTACCAACATAGATTCTGCTTATTTCTTTGAGGTTGATTTTGTTTTCGGTAATAAGTTTGGTTAAAGCATTTGCTCCAAAAACTACCGCATCTTGGTGAACATCCGGGAAGGTCATTTTTAGTAATCCAAGACCTTTTTCTAATTTTTCGGGTTCAATATTTCTGGCGATTGCCAAAGTTTTTATGGGTAAATGTATGTTTGCTACATCAAATGAAATAGCATCAATTCCTGTTTTCATTCTTTATTTTTTGAGCGGCTAAAGGTAAAACTATGTTGTGGAATGACAATTTTTTACTTAGACAAAATTTAGGTGCAGTGAAACTTTTAAAGAAAACAAATCAAAACTTTGAATAAAATAACAATATCATAAATTTTCGGTAATCTACTTAGAATTGAATTTTTACTCTAAAGCTTAGAAAGCAATGATTTGAGGTTTTCTATAGTGAATTATTTTTTATTTGCTTTCTTTTTGTACGTAAAAATACGTAGAATCGAGCTATTTTAAAATCATTATAAATAACAGCGAAATGGTTGTAGTTCTTTTGTAATTGAGTTATTTTTGTCTAATTTTTTAAAACAAACTACTTAAACACTTATGGCACAATCTGCACAGTTGAATGCTTCCATCTTAAAGAAAGTAGCTATGGCTCTTTCGGGAATATTCTTAATCACGTTTTTAGCGCTGCATGTTTCCTTAAATTTTATTTCTATTTTGAGTGAAGACGTTTTCAACGAAGCTTCTCACTTTATGGGATACAATCCGCTGATTCAGTATGTAATGCAGCCAGTTTTGGCATTTGGAGTAATTTTCCACTTCGTAATGGGATTTGTACTTACGGCACAAAACAGCGCGGCACGACCAATTGCATACGCTAAATACAACGGAGCTGCAAACGCTTCTTGGAGTTCTAGAAATATGATTATTTCTGGATTGGTTATTTTGGCTTTCTTAGGATTGCACTTTTATGATTTCTGGTTTCCTGAAGTTAGCTACAAATATATAGCTGGAACAGCACCAGATGCTACAAGATATTATGGTGAGTTAGTTCACAAATTTCATGACCCAATTCGTACAGCGTTATACTGTATTTCTTTTATCCTTTTAGGATTTCACTTATGGCACGGGTTTGCATCTTCTCTTCAATCTGTAGGGATGCACAACAAATACTCTAGATTTTTATCAAAAGTAGGTTACTGGTTTGCAGTTGTAGTACCAGCAGCTTTTGTAATTATCGCTTTATTTCATCATTTCAACCAATAATTAATATCAATTATAATGGCATTAGATTCAAAAATTCCAAATGGTCCTATAGCGGACAAATGGACAAATTATAAAGATCATATTAATTTAGTAAACCCAGCTAACAAACGTAATTTAGATATTATCGTTGTTGGTACAGGTTTGGCTGGAGGTTCGGCTGCGGCTACTCTAGCAGAGTTAGGATATAACGTAAAAGCATTTTGCTTTCAAGATTCTCCACGTCGTGCGCACTCTATTGCCGCACAAGGGGGTATCAACGCGGCAAAAAACTATAAAGGAGACGGTGACTCTATTTACAGATTATTTTATGATACTGTAAAAGGTGGAGATTACCGTGCTCGTGAGGCAAACGTTTACCGTTTGGCTGAGGTTTCAGGAAATATCATTGACCAATGTGTGGCTCAAGGGGTGCCATTGGCTCGTGAATACGGCGGATTATTAGATAACCGTTCTTTTGGAGGAACTTTGGTTTCTCGTACATTCTACGCACAAGGACAAACGGGACAACAATTATTGTTAGGAGCTTATTCTGCAATGAACCGTCAGATTGGTCGTGGAAAAATTAAAATGTACAACCGTCACGAAATGCTAGATTTAGTAATCGTGAACGGAAAAGCGAGAGGTATTATCGCTCGTAACTTAATCACAGGAGAAATTGAAAGACATTCTGCTCACGCGGTAGTAATTGGTTCTGGAGGATACGGAAACGTATTTTTCCTTTCTACAAATGCTATGGGAAGTAACGCAACAGCAGCTTGGAAAATTCATAAAAAAGGAGCGTTTTTCGCAAATCCTTGTTATACACAAATTCACCCAACATGTATTCCTGTTTCAGGAGATCACCAGTCTAAATTGACTTTGATGTCTGAATCTTTACGTAATGATGGTCGTATTTGGGTTCCTAAAAACTTGGAAGATGCAAAAGCAATCCGTGAAGGAAGAAAAAAAGCAACTGATTTATCTGAAGACGAAAGAGATTATTTCTTAGAAAGAAGATATCCAGCTTTTGGTAACTTAGTACCTCGTGACGTTGCGTCTCGTGCAGCTAAAGAAAGATGTGATGCTGGTTTTGGAGTTAACAAAACTGGAGAAGCAGTTTACTTGGATTTCGCTGCGGCAATCAAACGTTACGGAACTGAAGATGCTTATGTAAAAGGTTTAGACGATAAAGATGCTGCTTTGGTAACTAAATTAGGAGCTGCAATCGTGAAAAGTAAATACGGAAACTTATTCCAGATGTATTACAAAATCGTTGATGAAGATCCTTATACAACACCAATGATGATTTATCCAGCGGTTCACTACACAATGGGTGGAACTTGGGTTGATTATAACTTGATGACTACAATTCCTGGATGTTTCTCAATTGGAGAATCTAACTTCTCTGATCACGGAGCAAACAGACTAGGAGCTTCTGCTTTAATGCAAGGTTTAGCTGATGGGTATTTCGTATTGCCTTATACTATCGGAGATTATTTAGCTCCAGATATTAAAATGGGTGAAATTTCTACAGATTTACCAGAATTCATCGAAGCTGAAAAAGCAGTAAAAGATCAAATCGAGAAATTTATCAATAATAACGGTAAACATTCTGTAGATTACTTCCACAAAAAATTAGGAAAAATTATGTGGAATAAAGTAGGTATGGCTCGTAATGCTCAAGGTTTAACTGAAGCTATCGAAGAAATTGCTGCTTTACGTGAAGAGTTTTATAAAGATGTAAAAGTTCCTGGAAACGCTAACGAATTTAATCAGGAATTAGAAAAAGCGACTCGTGTTGCCGATTTCTTAGAATTAGGAGAATTGTTCGCGAAAGATGCTTTACACCGTAACGAATCTTGTGGAGGTCACTTCCGTGAGGAATACCAAACAGAAGAAGGAGAAGCACTTCGTGATGACGATAACTTTGCATACGTTGCAGCTTGGGAATACAAAGGAAAACCAAGTGATGCAGTATTACACAAAGAACCTCTTAATTACGAAAACATTAAATTAGTTCAAAGAAGTTATAAATAAGAATTTGGTCGAAAGCCCAAAGTCTTAAAGTCAAAAGGCAAAATGTGCCAAGCGACTTTCGACTTTCGACTTTATGACTTTCAAACGAAAAAGGTTATGAAACTTACATTAAAAATATGGCGTCAAAAAAACGCACAAGATAAAGGGGGGATTGTAGAATATCCTATTGATGGAATTGAACCAGACATGTCTTTCCTTGAAATGTTAGATGTTCTTAACGAAGATCTAATCAACAAAGGAGATGAGCCTGTAGCATTTGACCACGATTGTCGTGAGGGAATCTGCGGAATGTGTTCTTTATTCATCAACGGTGAAGCGCACGGACCAGACAGAGGTGTTACAACTTGTCAGTTGCACATGCGTATGTTTAAAGATGGTGATACGATTTTTATCGAGCCATTTAGAGCAAAAGCTTTCCCAGTAATTAAAGATTTAGTGGTTGACAGAAGTTCTTTTGATAGAATTCAACACGCAGGAGGATTTATCTCTGTTAACACTTCAGGAAATACAATCGACGCGAATACTATTCCAGTTCCAAAAGACGATGCAGACAAATCATTTGATGCTGCTGCTTGTATTGGTTGTGGAGCTTGTGTTGCAACTTGTAAAAACTCTTCAGCAATGTTATTCGTTTCTGCAAAAGTTTCTCAATATGCATTATTGCCGCAAGGTAAAGTTGAAGCGACAGATCGTGTTTTACACATGGTTCACCAAATGGATTTAGAAGGTTTCGGAAACTGTACAAATACAGGAGCTTGCGAAATTGAATGTCCAAAAGGAATTTCGCTTGAAAATATTGCACGTATGAACCGTGAGTATTTAGCAGCGAGCTTAAAAGGATAAGAATACAATTTAGTATATTTGAAAAAACGCATCAGCCATTGGTTGATGCGTTTTTTGTTTCTATTCGTAAAACAATTGCGAAGCACTTATTTCTTGTTTTTCTTTTCCTTCTTGTTGTATAAAACAATTCAAAATCGTTCCACCTGTTAAATCAAAATAACTGATGTTGAGTTTGTGGAATCCTTTTTCTAGTTTAACAGAACCGTAAGCTTCATTTGCCCAATGAATGCCATCATTGTTTACGATAAGTTCGTTATCTATGAAAAGCTTTGATCCGTCGTCTGAAAGCGTCGAAAAAGTATAATTTCCTGTTTCTTGAATAAAGATATATCCATTAAATTTTAAACCGATATAACGCTCTAATTTCGTTTTCCATTTTTCAGCACCAATTTTACCTTCTAAAATTCCTGTAGCAACAGGTTTTGAAAGTTCTAAATCTTGTACTTGATTGAAGTTTCCAGTAAAATATTCGTATTTCAAGCCATTCTTTTTGGGTTGAATGACCAAGGCTGGTTTTAAATCGGGATTTCGAACCATGATTTTATTGATAGAACTTCTTTTACCGCTTTCGCTGATTTGAATCGTTTTGATAATTCGATATTCACCTTTAGGAATATTTATCGAGACAGGATTTTGATACCAATTTGCCGTTTCGTCAGGATTATAACCATCAATGGTGTAGAGGATTTTTCCGTTTTTAATGGTTGGTTTTAAATCTAAAATATATTTGGATGCAATTAAAGCCGTTTCCTCAGCACCAAAAGGCGTTGGAACTTTATATAATCTCTTTTGAGTTTCTAATTTTTCTAAATGATACGGTAATTGATTTTGAATAAAATGATTGTAATTTTTGTTTTGAGGTTCCGTCCAAGCAATTTCTGCCAAAGCCAAAACACGCGGGTAAAGCATATAATTCAATTTCGAAGGATTCGTCAAATATTCTGACCAAAGATTGGCTTGAACACCAATAATATATTTTTGTTCATCAACCGATAAACTGTCAACAGGAGTTGGATTATAATGATAGACTTTTTCTAAAGTACTCAATCTTCCAACGGTGAGCGGTTCGTTTGGCGAATAACCTTGGTTGTAATCAAAATAAACGGTTTCTTCTGGCGTCATCACTACAGTATGTTTCAGTTTTGCTGCATGAATTCCGCCCGATTCTCCTCTCCAAGACATAACCGCTGCGTTTGGCGCCAATCCGCCTTCTAGGATTTCATCCCAACCAAAAATTTGTCTTCCGTTGGTATTTAGGAATTTTTCAATTCTTTTAATGAAATAACTCTGTAATTCATGTTCATCTTTTAAGCCTAAATCCTTAATTCGTTTTTGACAATTCGGACAAACTTTCCATCTAGTTTTTGGACATTCGTCTCCGCCAACATGAATGTTTTTACTTGGAAACAAAGCGATAACTTCCGTCAAAACATCTTCTAAAAAAGTAAAAGTTTCGTCTTTTCCAGCACAAAAAACATCTTCAAAAACGCCCCAAGATTCTACTACTTTATAACTTCTATCTGGAAAACAAGCCAAATTTGGATAAGCTGTAACCGCCGCCGAAGCATGTCCCGGCATTTCGATTTCGGGAATTACATTCACATAATGATCTTCTGCAAATTTGACCACTTCCTTAATTTCTTCCTGAGTATAAAATCCGTCGTATGGATTTCCGTCAAAAAAGAATGGTGTTCTTTCGAATTTATTTCCGACTAAAGTCTGATTTCTTTTAGAACCAATTTCGGTTAGTTTTGGGTATTTTTTAATCTCAATTCGCCAGCCTTGATCGTCGGTTAAATGCCAATGAAAGTTGTTTAATTTATAACTAGCCATTTGTGCAATAAAATCTTTTATAACAGCAACAGAGAAAAAATGACGGCAGACGTCTAAATGCAAGCCTCGGTAAGAATATCGAGGTGAATCTTCAATAATTACACAAGGAAGTTTTATTTCTGTAGTAATTTTGTTTGGCAGCAATTGCAACAAAGATTGAACAGCATAAAAAAGTCCTTCTTCTTGACCAATAATTGTAATTTTATTTGAAGTGATTTCAATTTTATAACCTTCTTTGGAAGAAAGATTTTTACTTGAATCAAATTCAATTTTAAGATTTGATTTTTTTGAAGAAGCAGAAACATTCAAAGCCGATTCTAAAATTTTAGCCGATTTTAATTCCTTTTCACTATAATTTTTGTTTTTAAAAACAACCTGAACTTTTCCATTTATTCGAATGCTGTCTCCAGTCAATTTATACCAGTTTGGAGCAGGAATAATAGAATTGTTTTGCTGTGAGTTTTGTGCTTTTACATTTAAAAAAGAAAGAACAAAAAACAAAAAAAGGAATCTTTTCATGGGAGAAAAACTTTAGATTTTTATTGAAAACAGTTTTAAAGATATTGAAATGTTTTTGAAACTAACTTTTTGAAAATTTTTATTGCCAATACGGTTTTTGGTTTCGATGAATTTTGTAATGAAATGTTTATTTTTGTAAATAGAAAAAATCAATCGGCATGAGTACTGAAAATGAAGTTTTAAATTACAGTAAAGAAGAACGTAAAAATCATATTCTAAAAGAGATCAACCTGCACACACGTGTGAGTTTTGAAACTCTTTCGGCTAAACTTGGTGTTTCTGAAGATACTGTTCGCCGTGATATTAATGAATTGGACGCTGATTCGCTTTTAATTAAAGTGAAAGGTGGCGCCATGACAAAAGGATATCACTATTCTTCATCAAACCAGACTTATGCGGTCGAAGCTAAACAAGTTATTGCACAAAAAGCTGTTGGGCTTCTTCATGATGGAATGGTTTTAATTGTTGATGGCGGAACTACAATTCGTGAGTTCATCCGATTAATTCCAAATGATCTTAATTTAACTGTTTTTACCATTACGGCTTTAACAGCAGTTCAGCTTTTAGATAAACCTAATATCAAAACGATTATGATTGGCGGAAGTATTTCTTCTTACAGTCAGATGTGTGTGAGCGGAGAAGCTTTTCATCAATTGGCCAATATAAAAGCCGATCTTTTGGTTTTAGGAACAAATGCTTTAGACGTTGATGGCGGTTATTCTGATTCCGATTGGGAAACAGTTCAGGTTAAAAAAGCGATGATTCAGGCTTCGAAAAAAACAGCGGTTTTGACAATTACGGAGAAACTAAATACCGTTTTGAAAATGAAAATTGCCAGTTTGTCTGAAGTGAATTATGTAATTACCGAAGAAGAACCAAATCATGAAAAACTGCAACCGTACAAAAGTGCCGTTCCAAGTTTGGTTGTGATTTAACTTCAATAAATTGTTTTCTGTCTTTATATAAAAATTCATAAAATGAAAATTGCTTTAATCCAGTCTGATCTTGTTTGGGAAAATGCTTCTGCAAATCGTCAAAATTTCGATTCGAAAATCAACGAAATTGATTCAGAAATCGATTTGATTGTTCTTCCAGAAATGTTTTCTACGGGATTTACCATGAATGCTTCAGATGTTGCAGAAACCATGCAAGGGGAAACCATTGAATGGATGAAATCAAAAGCAAAACAAAAAAATGCGGCCCTAACAGGGAGTGTTGTTATTACCGAAAATGGGGAATTTTATAACAGAATGTTTTTTGTTTTTCCGTCAGGAGATTTTCAATACTATGACAAAAGGCATTTGTTTTCGCTGGCGGGAGAAAATGAATTTTACACTCCGGGAACTCAAAAAGTGATTGTAGAATATTTAGATTGGAAAATTTGCCTTCAGATTTGCTATGATTTACGATTTCCTGTTTTTGCACGAAATGTCGAAAATTACGATCTTCTTTTATATGTTGCCAATTGGCCAAAAGTACGAACAAATGCTTGGGACACTTTGCTTAACGCCCGCGCGATAGAAAATTTGAGTTACGTTGCGGGAGTAAACAGAATTGGTTTTGACGATAATAATTTTGAGCATAACGGACATACCCAATTAATTGATTTTTGGGGAAATTATATAATAAAGCCACAAGAAACAGCAGGTGTCTTTGTGGCTGAATTGGATAAAAATATAATGTTAGAAACACGACGAAAATTAAATTTCTTAGGTGATCGCGATACTTTCGAAATTAAAATCTAGAAAGCTTTCCGTTTCTTTTCGGCTTCTTTTTTCTTCTTGTCGTCTTGTTTTTTCTCGACCTCGGGATTAAACGGTATACTCAAATCAAGAGTTTCATCGACATCCCAGTTGGACCGGACATCTATGCCTTTTTGGAAATAATAAACTTCCTCAGAATAGGTTTTGTTTAAGAAATTTCCAGTGTCATAAACTTTGTTTTTGTTGTCATCATAAATGATACGAACAGTAAATTCTTCGGGAACCAGTAAATTAAATACAATTTTGGTTTCACCTTCAGAATATTCGCTTGCCAATACATTGTCTCCTTTTTTGTTTGTAATTTCTACAATGATTGGAAAACGTTTTACATTGCGTAAATTCAATACTAGATTTCCATAGTCTTCCAGTTCTTTGGTTACTAATTTATAAGATAAAGTATCGTTTGTCTTTTCGTAAAAATCGGTCAACGCGCCTGGTAAGAAAGTAAAGCTGTATTTGTTTGAAGGCTCTTTTTTGAAATCAATGTATAACTTTTGGTCAAATTCATCATATTCTGTCGTATACTCAACAGCAGTAGAATCTTTGTTGATTAATGTAATTTTAGATTTATCAAATTTGACTAATGGTGTTTCGGTTTCTAAGGTAAAACGCTCTCTAAAATTAATCTGACCATTTTGTACTGCTTTGATATTTAAAGTGTCTTTTTTTAAGGCTTTAATTTTAAAAGAAAACTTCTTGTCAAAGTTGTCTTTTGATATTTGCATGGATAATGAATCGGCTTTTAGAGGTTTAAACCAAACCTGAAGCGAATCTTTTTTAGGAAATTGCGTTACAATTGTTTCCAAAACATCATTCCCGTTTTTAAGAACAATTTTTGGTTTGGCATTTTTGTAATTTTGTTTCCCTTCATAAGGTAATAATAATCTGTTTCCAGAAGCCTGAATAGGTTTAAAAGCTTTGAAAGGCAGAACTTCTTTAAACAATTCTAATTCATAAACAGTATCAGTCGGAATAGTAATATAATGTTTTAGAAATCCGATTTTGTCATCTTTTGGGTTGAATTTATTGTTGCTTCCTTTGTCTTTCAGGGCTACCAAAAGATATTTTCCTTCTTTTAAATTTTCAAATTGGAACGTTCTCATACTGTCCAGAGTGTTCGTTATATAACGAGGAAACTCCTTGTAAATAGTAGAATCTTTGAATTTATCATTTACTTCATAAAGCATCACGGAGACAAAGTTGTCTACATATTTTTCGTATGAATCTTTGATTCTTCCACTCAGCTTAAGCGAATCAATATATGAGCCAGTAGAAAAAACATATTTAAACTGATTTAAAGCATTTCCTTCGTTATTATCGGTAATGGCTTGTCCAAAATTTAAGCTGTAAGTTGTGTTAGGCTGTAAAGTATCACGAATTTCGATCTTTATAAATTTACTAACTGTAGTTGGAGTAATATTGGGTTCGTTTTTAAACGGAGGCGAAATAATTAACTGTTTATTCGTGTTTTTCAGTTTGATATATTCATCAAAATTTAGCGTAATAGTATTTCCTTTA
Source organism: Flavobacterium sp. (assembly GCF_036405015.1). Lineage (GTDB taxonomy): Bacteria > Bacteroidota > Bacteroidia > Flavobacteriales > Flavobacteriaceae > Flavobacterium. Next base: position 25,450 of record NZ_DASWYK010000180.1, read on the forward strand.
AAATTAGTACTATAATTTTCAGGATAACTAGAAATCAAAACAGGAGCCAATGTATCTTTTAAACCGCCGGTAATACTACCTCTTTTGGCGCAGCTGATCACTGATATTAGAATAATGAATGAAAGGTATTTTAAAGTGTTTTTCAACATAACGGTTTTTCAATTTGATTGCACAAAATAACGATTATATTTACTTTAATTGAAATTTTTTATCTATTTATTAGGATTTAAAACTTTTGCATTTCTTCTGTATTTTTTATCATTTCGATATTTTAAAAAGCTATAATTTCTTACTTTTGAGTTCAGATTTAATTTTCTAAGTTTTGTTGAAGCGATTTTTCCCAATTTTTTTTCTCTTTTTATTGCTTTCCTGCAGCAAAAGTGAAAAACCAGCGATCTCCTTTTATTATTGGAAAACAATATTCAGATTTTCCGAAAAAGAAAAAGAAACTTTGATCGCAAATCATGTTCAGAAACTTTATGTGCGATATTTTGATATCGGATTACATCCTGAAAATAAGTTTCCAATTCCCATAAGTCCTGTTCGTTTTGAAGTCAATCCAAAAGAATATTCGATTGTTCCTGTGGTTTTTATTCAAAACAAAGTCATGCTTTTACCTAATCTTGATGTAAATGAATTGGCTCAAAAAACCTTTGATTTTATAGAACAAATCAATTCAAAAAATAGTATTCCTTGTCAGGAGATTCAAATTGACTGCGACTGGACTTTGAAAAGTAAAGAGAATTATTTGAAGTTTATAGAGGTTTTTAAAAAGCTTTCGAAGAAAAAACTTTCGGCAACAATTCGACTGCATCAGGTGAAGTATTTCAAAAAGACAAAAATTCCAAATGTCGATTCTGGAGTTTTAATGTATTACAATATGGGATCTATTGCGCCAGATTCCCTGAATTCTATTTATGATCAAAAAGTCGCAGCAAAATATTTGAGTAGTTTAAAAAAATATCCGCTTCATCTGGATTTTGCTTTGCCGATTTATTCGTGGGGAGTTCACATTAGAAACAATAAAGTAATCGGACTCCGATCTAAAATAAATAGAAAGGATTTACAGAATGATCCCAATTTTGAAAAAACAAGTGAGATTTTTTTCCGAGCAAAACAATCCAATTACAAAAATGGAGTTTTTTATGAAGCGAATGATCTGTTGAAAATAGAAGAAATTACAAAAGAAGATTTAAAAGAAATGGCAGAAGATTTGGATGAAAATCTGCCTGAGAAACCAAATCAAATTATATTTTACGATTTAGACGAATTCAATTTAAACAATTATGAAAAGAATATTTTTGAACAAGTTATTTCTAAGTTTTAGCCTTGCTTTACTTTCGATATACGGAATTATTTATGCCTGCGCCGGAGGAGACGATTGGGACTTTTTTGGTTACAATTCTAATTTTACACCAGAAACTTTTGCAGACAAATCGTATTCGCCTCTTTTTCTTTCGGGAGCAATTTTTTACGGAATTGGGTTTGATACACAACACAATTCCCGTTTCAATGAAAATATAAAATCGGACTGGGCAGATTATCTTAAAGGAAAAGCTGATACAACGACTGTAAATTATTTCTTGATTGGAGATATAGCTGCAAGATATTATGACGATAAAAATGCGATCAAAAATAAACAAGAAATCACCGATCTGCATGTTTATTATAAAACAAAAAAAGAGAATAAAAGTTCGCAGAAATGGGGGAAAAAGATCAATTTAAAAGAGGAAAAGATTAAAAACTTTGTTGAGTTTTTATATCTGGCACAAAAAATTGAAACCGTTTCAATTAGAGAAGATTTTTGGAGTTATGAGCCTGTTGCGGCGAAAACTTTTAATGATGCCAAAATGATTCAGTCTATAGAAAATGTTTACAACACATTATCTGACCCTTTTCTGAAAAACAGATATTGGTTTTTGACTATGAAAGCTCGTTTTTATAGCAATGACAAACAAAAAGCAATTGACCTTTTTAATAAAACAGAAAGTTCGGTTGCCAAAAATACTTTGTATTATCGTGCTTTGGCTTATGTGGCGGGAATTAATTTTAAGCAACATAAATATGCGGTTTCGAATTATCTATATGCTCAGGTTTTTGATAAATGTCCAGAATTACGTGTGGTAACAGCTTATAGTTTTCAACCAAAAAATCAATCAGACTGGACGAAAGCTTTAGCAATGGCAAAAAACAATAATGAAAAAGCGGCACTTTGGGCGCTTCATGGTTATTTTAAAGACGAAAAACAGGCTATTGAAAAAATCTACGAATTAGACCCTAAAAGCGAGCATTTGAATTATTTGGCAACAAGATTGGTTAATTCATTGGAGCAAAAAATAAATAATTCTTTTCAGCAGGAGAATTCAGGAGAAAATCAGAAACCGAAATCGCAAACTGTTGCACAAAATAAAGTAGAAAATAAATCGAAAATAGATAACAGTGCATTTGATTTGATTGCGAAAATTTCGGCAGCCGGAAATACAGAAAGACCCTATTTATGGGATTTGTCTTTGGGGTATCTGCAGACTTTAAAAGGAGATTACGCAAATGCTGATAAAAGTTTTGATAAAGCAGCGAAAACGCTCCCAAAAACAGAATTGGCAGGATTTCAATTGAGACTGCTTCGTTTTGTAAATAATCTGAGTAAAATTGATAAACTGACAGATAAAAATGAAAAAACGATCATTGCAGATTTGAATTGGCTGTATACTGAACTTCCAAAAACTTACAAAGGACAGGAGTTTCGTTATCAAAATGCTTCTTCGTGGAGCAGAAGTTATTTGTCTTCACTTTATAAGGAAAAAGGTGATTTGGTAATGACTGAAATATTTGGAGAATCACGTTACAGTTATTGGAATGATGGAAACGCCTTTTATGATAATGAAAAAAATCTCTTGGATATAAAATCATTTTTGGCAAAACAGAATAAATCTGATCTTGAGAAAATCGGTGCTGGAATTTATAGTGTAAAACTAAAAGACATCAATAACTTCCAGGCTGTTCAGGCTACGTTTAAAAATAAAATTCCGGAAGCAATTGAATTTATGAAGCAGGCAGATTCAGTTCAGTATTATAAGTTTTTAGGGAATCCGTTTAACGGAAACATAAAAGACTGTCATGACTGTGAACATGCAGCTTATCAGAAAAGAAAATATACTTTCATGGATTTCTTGACTACTATAAAAGAAATGCAGGATAAAGTAGCGCAAAAAGAAGATGTGTATACTAATAGTCTATTATTAGGAAATGCATTTTACAATATTTCTCATTTTGGAAACGGAAGAACTTTCTATGAAATCAATATTGTAGGTTTTGGATCTAGTCCGTATTCGTTTAGAAATGCAATGAAAAATATGATTACAGATAATTCGCTTTCAAAAATGTATTATCAGAAAGCATTTGAGGCAGCTTCAAACAAAGAACAAAAGGCTAAATGTTTGTATTTGATCTCGAAATGCGAACGAAATGATTATTACAATAAAAAATACAATGGTATAAACAGCTATTGGGAAATTCAGGATGATAAGGTTAATTTTATTGCTTGGAATTCATTTAAAACCTTGCGAAAAGATTATTCTGATACCAAATATTATCAGGATGTAATTGCAGAATGCGGTTATTTTAATACTTATGTGAATCAATAAAAAAATGAAACAATGGTAAATAAAATAGAACATATCGGAATTGCAGTTAAAAATATGGACGACGCCAACATTTTGTTCGAGAAAATGTTGGGGGTTCCGTCTTATAAAATGGAAGCGGTAGAAAGTGAAGGTGTTTTGACTTCTTTTTTTCAAACAGGAAATAATAAAATAGAACTTTTGGTTGCCACCAATCCAGAAAGTCCGATTGCTAAATTTTTAGAAAAAAAAGGAGAAGGAATTCATCACATTGCATTTGATGTGGATGATATTGAAGCGGAAATTACTCGTTTAAAAAACGAAGGTTTTGTCTTGATAAATGAAGTTCCGAAGAAAGGTGCCGACAATAAATTGGTGGTTTTTCTACATCCAAAGAACACAAATGGTGTTTTGGTAGAGCTTTGTCAGGAAATTAAATAAAAAAAGATCCTTTTTATTTTTGAATAAGATGTTGAAAATCAATTTCGTTTTTGAAATTCAGAAAAAGTTTTGAAATTAATTACAAATCATGTCTTAAAATATTTGGAGTGAATGAAAAATAGTAGTAATATTGCATCCTCTAAACCGGTCCTATAGCTCAGCTGGTTAGAGCACCTGACTCATAATCAGGTGGTCCCTGGTTCGAGCCCAGGTGGGACCACTTCTTTTAGAACAGAAGCCTTTGCAGAAATGTAAAGGCTTTTTTGTTTCGCTGAAAAGTCATGTTTCAGTTTTTGTAATGAAAGAATAATTTTGATTAGTAGGAATTATTTAACTCACAAAGAGAGATTTGAGTTTAAATAAGTTTTAAATTTGCTAAAATCAGGAAATTCTTATAATGTTTTGAAATTCATCAATAGTGATGAAAATGAGGTTTTTACGCTCTAAAACGTTTTCTAAAAAGGGATTACGGGATTCCGCAAGGAAACTGTTAAAATTTGTTGTATGTTTTTTGTTTTAAAAGTTGGTTTTCTTTAAAAAACTTATACTTTTGTCCAGGATTTTGCAAGTCAAATTGTATTTGTGCGAAATTTCTATTGAGTAAAATTGTTAAATAAATATAAGCCTGCTGTTGTTAACAGTTTGAATTTATGAAAAATCTAAAAGCCCCATTTTTAGCATTTGCATTAATACTATTTAGCATGTCGATTGTGTCTGCTTATAATAATCCGCCACCTCCTAATGTGTATGCTCGTGCTGCAAGTGTTAATGCAGACGGTGATCCTGATGAAGGTGATCCTGATGATGGTCCTGATTTTGGTGGAGCTCCTGATATGCCAATAGATCAAAATAAGATAATGTTGTTAGTAAGTGGCTTAGCTTTAGGAGCGGTCGTAATATATAGGAAACAAATAAAAAAAGCTTCAAATTAATTTGAAGCTTTTTTTATGCGAATAGGAGAGTTTTTATTTGTTTATTGAATAAAGTCTCGAAATGTATTTTCCAACTACATCAAATTCAAGGTTGATTTTTGTTCCAACTTTGAAATCCTTAAAGTTAGTGTGCTCGAAAGTGTAAGGTATAATCGAAACGCTAAATTCATTTGTTTTAGAATTTACAACTGTAAGGCTTACTCCGTTTACTGTAATAGAGCCTTTTTCGATTGTGATATTGTTTAGGTTTTTGTCATATTCGAAAGTATAATTCCAGCTTCCGTTTGCTTCTTCAATTTTAATGCAGGTTCCGGTTTGGTCTACGTGGCCCTGAACAATATGTCCGTCTAGGCGATCTCCAAGCTTCATTCCTCTTTCTAAATTAACAATATCGCCAGTTTTCCAATCGCCGATATTGGTTTTTAAAATGGTCTCGTCAATTGCGGTTACGGTGTAAAGAGAATCTTTGATAGCCACTACTGTAAGGCAGATTCCGTTATGTGAAACGCTTTGGTCTATTTTTAATTCGTTTGTTATTGAAGAGTCAACTGTTATGTGAAGATTGTTTTGGTCTTTCTGAATTTCGTGAATCCTGCCGAGTGTTTCTATAATTCCTGTGAACATTGTGGTTTTATTTTACTAAATTTGCACATCAAAATTAGTAATAAATAAACTGAGCTCATGAATAAAAAAGCAGAAAATATAATTGTTGGAATTTCAGTTGGAGATTTAAACGGTATTGGAAGCGAAGTTATATTGAAAACATTCGAAGATTCTCGTATGTTAGAATTGTGTACGCCGGTTATTTTTGCAAATGCTAAAATTCTTTCCTTTGTTAGAAAAAGTTTTACTTCGACGGTTCAGTTTCATGGAGTAGATAAATTGGAACAAATTATTCCAGGAAAAGTAAATGTTCTAAATCTTTGGAGAGAAGGTGTTGATATCAACTTTGGAGTAAATGACCCAAAAATAGGAGAGTACGCGATTAAGTCGTTTACAGCAGCAACAAAAGCATTGAAAGATGGTGAAATAGATGTTTTGGTAACAGCGCCTATTAATAAATACAACATACAATCTGAAGATTTTAAATTTCCAGGACATACAGACTATTTGGATCAGCAATTAGAAGGAAATGCTCTTATGATGATGGTTCAAGATAATTTGAGAGTGGGGTTGATTACAGATCACGTGCCTTTAAATGAAGTTGCATCACATTTAACAGAAGAATTAATTACTAAAAAAATTGAAACGATCAGAAAATCGTTAGTTCAGGATTTTAGTATTGTAAAACCAAAAATCGCAGTTTTAGGATTAAATCCGCACGCTGGTGATGGTGGAGTAATTGGAAAGGAAGACGATTTGGTTTTAAAACCAACATTGAAAAAAATATTTGATTCTGGAACCATGGTTTTTGGTCCATTTCCAGCAGATGGTTTTTTTGGAAGCGGTCAATATGAAAAATATGATGCTATTGTAGCGATGTATCACGATCAAGGATTGATTCCGTTTAAAACCTTGTCTTTTGGAAAAGGAGTGAATTATTCGGCAGGTTTAAATAAGGTGAGAACCTCTCCAGATCACGGTACAGCTTATGATATTGCTGGAAAAGACATGGCAGATTACAATTCGTTTAAAGAAGCAGTCTATCTTGCGATTGATATTTTTCGCTCGCGTAATCAGTATGAGGAGATTAGCCAAAAACCTCTTAAAATAAAAGAAAAACAGTTATAAACAAAAAAAGGTGAATAAGATTATTAGATTTATAATAATTTTATATCTTTGCACCCCAATTCAGGTATCTAGTTTTAGAACTGAATTGTTCAAATTGATGTTGAAATGAGCAAAACAAAAGAATTTTTAATTCCTTTCGTAGGATTAAAACTAGGAAAACACCATTTTGAGTATCAGATAAATAACGAGTTCTTTAAGAATTTTGAGTACGATGAGTTTCAAAGTTCAGATATTAAAGTCAATTTACTTTTTGAAAAGAAAAGTACGATGTTAGAGTTAGAATTCAAACACAAAGGAACGGTAAACGTGCCTTGTGATCTAACAGGCGAAGATTTCGATTTACCTATAAAAGGGAAAATGAAGTTAATTGTTCGCTTTGGAGATGAATTTAACGATGATAATGAAGAATTATTGATTTTACCACATGGGGAACATGAGATAGATGTGGCGCAGTATATTTATGAAATGATCGCGCTTTCTGTACCTCAAAAAAGAATTCATCCAGGAGTTAAAGATGGAAGTCTACAGACAGAAGCTTTAACAAAACTGAATGAGTTAAGTGTGAAAGAACAAAAGGAAGAGAGTAACAAAGAAGAAGATATTGACCCGCGTTGGGAAAAATTAAAGAAACTATTAACGGATAAATAATATAGTAAAATGGCACATCCTAAGAGAAAGACCTCGAAAACAAGAAGAGATAAGAGAAGAACACATTATAAAGCTACTGTAGCTCAAATCGCTACATGTCCTATTACAGGTGAGGCGCATTTATACCACAGAGCTTACTGGCATGAAGGTAAAATGTACTACAGAGGGCAAGTTGTTATCGATAAATCTGAAGCGGTTGCTTAATACGTTTTTGTAAATTATACTAGAACTCTCACATAGTGAGAGTTTTTTTTGTTGGTTATAATTTTCGGTTTTTAGGAAAATATAGACAAATTCGTTACGTTTTTTTTTGTAATTTTCAAGTCTTTTAAAAATTTTTCAAATTATCATTAATTTGAAAGGAAAATAATAGAATATAATGAATACAATCACAGCCGCAATTACCGCTGTTGGAGCTTATGTTCCTGACTTCGTTCTTTCGAACCAAGTGCTAGAAACAATGGTTGATACCAATGATGAGTGGATTACCGCTCGAACAGGAATTAAAGAAAGAAGAATTCTTAAAGATGCTGATAAAGGTACATCGTATCTTGCTATACAAGCAGCAAAGGATTTGATTGCAAAAGCAAATATTGATCCGCTTGAGATTGATATGATTATCATGGCAACTGCAACACCAGATATGATGGTGGCTTCTACAGGAGTTTATGTTGCAACAGAAATTGGAGCAACAAATGCATTCTCATATGATTTGCAGGCTGCATGTTCAAGTTTCTTATACGGAATGTCAACAGCTGCTGCTTATGTACAGTCAGGACGTTACAAAAAAGTACTTTTAATTGGTGCCGATAAAATGTCATCAATTGTAGATTATACAGACAGAGCAACTTGTATTATTTTTGGAGATGGAGCTGGAGCAGTTCTTTTCGAACCAAATTATGAAGGTTTAGGTTTGCAGGATGAATACTTAAGAAGTGATGGTGTAGGACGCGACTTTCTTAAAATTCCTGCTGGAGGTTCTTTGATTCCGCCTTCAGAAGACACTGTAAAAAACAGACAGCACAATATTATGCAAGACGGTAAAACGGTTTTCAAATATGCTGTTACCAATATGGCAGATGCCAGCGAATTGATTTTAAAAAGAAATAATTTGACAAATCAAGACGTTGACTGGTTGGTGCCACACCAAGCTAATAAACGTATTATTGATGCTACTGCCGGAAGATTAGAATTGGACGATTCTAAAGTTTTGGTAAACATCGAAAGATACGGTAATACTACTTCTGGAACTTTACCATTAGTATTAGCTGATTTTGAAGATAAGCTTAAAAAAGGAGATAATATTATCTTTGCTGCTTTTGGTGGTGGATTCACTTGGGGATCTATCTATTTAAAATGGGCTTACGATAAGAAATAAATTAAAACTAAAAACGAATCATTATGGATTTAAAAGAAATTCAAAACCTAATCAAATTTGTTGCAAATTCGGGCGTTGCAGAAGTGAAGTTAGAAATGGATGATGTGAAAATCACGATCAGAACAACTTTAGAAACAAATGTAACTGAGGCAACTTACGTACAGCAATTACCAGCTCAGGCAGCTTTACCACAAGCAACAGTTCCACAAGTTACAGCTCCAACAGTTGTAAATGTAACTCCAGAAGCACCAGCTGCTAACGATTCAAAATATATTACTATAAAATCTCCAATCATTGGTACATTCTATAGAAAACCATCTCCAGATAAACCAGTTTTCACTGAAGTGGGAAGCACTGTATCTAAAGGTGATGTTCTTTGTGTAATTGAAGCTATGAAATTATTCAACGAAATCGAATCTGAAGTTTCTGGTAAAATTGTAAAAATTCTAGTTGACGATATGTCTCCTGTAGAATTTGACCAACCTTTATTCTTAGTTGATCCATCATAATTTTTAAAAATTCCAATAGAGAAATCACAAAATCCAATGAGTTGGAATTTGGAGATTGGAATTTGTAATTTTTAATTTAAATAAGATGTTTAAAAAAATATTAATTGCGAATAGAGGAGAAATTGCACTACGTGTAATTCGTACATGTAAGGAAATGGGAATCAAAACTGTTGCAGTTTACTCTACAGCCGATGCAGAAAGTTTACATGTTAAATTTGCTGACGAAGCGGTTTGTATTGGTCCTCCTCCGAGTAACTTATCGTATTTGAAAATGTCAAATATTATTGCCGCTGCAGAAATTACAAATGCAGATGCAATACATCCAGGTTATGGATTTCTTTCTGAGAATGCTAAATTCTCTAAAATCTGTCAAGAGCACGGAATTAAATTTATCGGTGCTGCTCCAGAAATGATCGACCGTATGGGAGATAAAGCTTCTGCAAAAGCTACAATGAAAGCGGCAGGAGTACCTTGTGTACCAGGTTCAGATGGATTGTTAGAATCTTTCGAACATGCACAAAAAGTAGCTAAAGAAATTGGTTACCCAGTTATGATGAAAGCTACTGCTGGTGGTGGTGGAAAAGGAATGCGTGCTATCTGGAAAGAAGAAGAGCTTTTAAAAGCTTGGGAAAGCGCACGTCAAGAAGCTGCTGCAGCGTTTGGAAATGACGGAATGTACATGGAGAAACTTATTGAAGAACCACGTCATATCGAAATTCAGGTTGTTGGAGATGCTTACGGAAAAGCATGTCACCTTTCTGAAAGAGATTGTTCAGTACAACGTCGTCACCAAAAATTAACTGAAGAAACACCTTCACCTTTCATGACAGACGAACTTCGTGCAAGAATGGGAGAAGCTGCTGTAAAAGCTGCTGAGTTCATTAAATATGAAGGAGCTGGAACTGTAGAGTTTTTGGTTGACAAACACAGAAACTTCTATTTCATGGAAATGAATACTCGTATTCAGGTGGAGCACCCAATTACAGAACAAGTTATTGATTATGACTTGATCCGTGAGCAAATTATGGTAGCTGCTGGAATTCCAATTTCTGGTAAAAACTACCTTCCTGAATTACACGCTATTGAGGTTCGTATTAATGCTGAAGATCCTTATAACGATTTTCGTCCTTCACCAGGAAAAATTACTACACTTCATATGCCAGGAGGACACGGAGTACGTTTAGATACTCACGTATACTCAGGATATAGCATTCCGCCAAATTACGATTCTATGATTGCTAAGTTAATTACAACTGCGCAATCTCGTGAAGAAGCTATCAGCAAAATGCGTAGAGCTTTGGATGAGTTCGTAATCGAAGGTGTGAAAACTACAATACCTTTCCACAGACAATTAATGGATGATCCAAAATATATTGCAGGAGATTATACAACTGCATTTATGGATACATTTAAAATGAATACTCCGGAATAATTATAAAAGGCTGTCAATTTTTTTGACAGCCTTTTTTTTTTTATAAGCCTATTATTAAAATTCCAATTCAAAAGTCCCAAATTCCAAATCTTAAATCTGGAACGTGAGATGTTAAACATGAAGTTTGGAATTTGGAATTTCAAAAAATTGGAATTTCCAATTTGAAATTTATCATCAAGGTTACACTTTTTGTGTTTACTTATTACACACCTTTTTTGCCTTTTACACACTTATTTGAATTCTTCATTTTTTGGCATATTTAAACAAGCCCTTTAAAAATAGGCTTTTAGAGCGTTTGGCACAGTTCTTTTCTTTTACGGCATAATAATTTCATTACTTAAAGCGTAAACAACTATTAATTTAAATATACACGTTATGAAAAATCTATTTTTATCAGCCGCAATAGTTTTAGGAAGTTTAACTTCATTCGCTTCAACTTCACCAGTTACAAATACAATTGTAAAAGTGATTTCAATTGAAGATGATTACACTGAAATCAAATTAGAAGAATTGCCAGCCGCAATTACAGACGCTTTAAAAAAAGCATATCCTGAGGCAGTAATTACAAAAGCATATAAAAACGAAAAGTCACAGTACAAACTTGACGTTACTGTAGGTGACAAAGTTGGAAACCTTTTCGCAAATGCAGACGGAACTTGGATTAAACAATAATCTTTAACCGTTTCAACATTTATTAATTACAATTAAAATATACACACTATGAAAAATCTATTTTTATCAGCCGCATTAGTTTTAGGAAGTTTAACTTCATTCGCTTCAACTTCACCAGTTGCAAATACAATTGTAAAAGTGATCTCAATTGAAGATGAATATACTGAAATCAAATTAGAAGAATTACCAGCAGCAATTACTGATGCTTTGAAAAAAGCTTATCCAGATGCTGTAATTACAAAAGCATATAAAAACGAAAAATCAGAGTATAAACTTGATGTAACAGTGGGCGAAAAAGTTGGAAATCTTTTCGCAAATGCAGATGGAACCTGGATTCAAAAATAATCTAATCTAAGATTTGTGAAAATCCGGATCAAGAATACTAAGATCAAATTAACTATATTAAAATACGACTATCATGAAAAATTTATTTTTATCAGCCGCAATCGTTTTGGGAGGTTTAACATCATTTGCTTCAACTTCGCCAATTTCAACCACTATTGTAAAAACAATCTCTATCCAAGATGATTATACAGAAATTAAACTGGAAGAAGTTCCAGCAGCAGTAACAGATGCTCTTAAAAAAGCATATCCAGATGCTGTGCTTTCTAAAGCATTTAAAAACACAAAATCTGAGTACAAGTTAGAAGTAACTGTTGGAGATAAAACAGGAAATCTTTTTGCTAACGCAGACGGAACTTGGATTAAAAAATAATTTAAAATATAACCCTTAAAACTATTACTATGAAAAAGTTGATTCTATCGGCAGCAATTGTTTTAGGCAGTTTGTCGATGCACGCAGAAACCACTGTTGTAACCAATCCAATGGTACAAACAGTTAATGATCAGGATGGATATAAAGAAGTAGACGGAGTTCCAGCAGCTGTAAAAAAAGGCTTAGACAACGCTTATCCTGGTGTAGTGCTTGAAAAAGCATGGGTAAATGAAAAAAAGGAGTACAAAATTGAGATAACCGTTCGTGGTGAAAAATCGATCGTTTATACAGATGCTTCTGGTAACATTCTTAAAAAATAATTTAAAACCATAATATTATGAAAAAGTTAGTTTTATCAGCAGCGATTGTGTTAGGAAGTTTATCTGTAAATGCTACAGCTCTTCCGGCGATTTCGATCACTCAATCAGTACTAATTCAAGATGGGTTTACTGAAGTAGCTGCAGACGCCGTTCCGGCAGCAGTGAAGTCTACAGTTGAAAAATCATTCCCGAATACTAAGCTTGAAAAAGCTTATAAAAACGATAAGAATGAGTACAAACTTGAAATTTCAAGTGGAGACAAGAAGTATACAATTTTTACGGATGCTTCTGGTAACATCATCAAAAAATAATTAAAAAAAATCAGCATCATGAAAAAATTAATCTTATCAGCAGTGATTCTTTTAGGAACAATGTCGATTCATGCCAATGTATTGCCTGTTTCTGAAGATGTTAAAACTACTGTAAATATTCAGTCAGAATATACAGAAGTTACTGTAGATGCTGTGCCTGCTGCTGTAAAAACAGCTTTGCAGACAGCTTATCCGGGAGCAAAACTGGATAAAGCATTTGTAAACGATAAAAAAGAGTACAAACTAGAAATATCAGTTGGAGACCAGAAGGCTACTGTTTACTCAGATGTCAATGGTAACTGGTTGAAGATATAATTAGGTGAATTTAGATTTATGTTTTTGGTGAAAAAGAGATTGCGACGTGCAATCTCTTTTTTTTTTTACATAATTTTGTGAAAATCCAATTTTAATAGTCTTATTTTAGCAAAAAACTCCCTAAAAACAAATGCCCAAGATATTATTGATAGAAGATGACATCGCGTTTTGTAAACTATTAGAAAAATTTCTAATGAAAAAAGCGTTTGATGTAACGATTGCTTTCTCTGCTGCAGAAGCACGTATGGCTGTTAAAAACGAATCTTTCGATTTGATTTTGACCGATCTTCGTCTGCCTGATTCTGATGGTATTGGATTGATGTCTGAATTTAAAGATTCTTGCCCTCAGATTCCTGTTATCCTAATGACAGGTTACTCCGATGTAAATACTGCTGTAAAAGCGATTAAAAATGGCGCAGCTGACTATATTTCGAAACCATTCAATCCTGATGAAGTGTTGCTGGTTATTACAAATGCATTGCAAGCTCCAAAGATAGAAGAGGCAGAAGAAGTAGAAGCTCCTGCAAAAAAGAAAAAAGTAGCTAAAAAATCAGATTCTGCAGAAAATGAATTCGTAAGAGGAATTTCTGTCGCATCAAAAAAACTATGGGATCATATTCAGTTGGTAAGTCCGACAGATATGTCAGTTCTGATTATTGGTGAAAGTGGTACAGGAAAAGAAATCATTGCTAAGAGCATTCATCAGCAAAGCCAGAGAAAAAACAATAATTTTATTGCAGTCGATTGTGGGGCTATTCCAAAAGAATTGGCCGCAAGTGAATTCTTTGGTCACTTAAAAGGATCTTTCACGGGAGCTATTAGCGATAAAATGGGATATTTTGAAGCGGCCAACGGAGGAACTTTATTTTTGGATGAAATCGGAAATCTTTCATACGAAAACCAAATTCAGTTATTGAGAGCGCTTCAGGAAAGAAAAATTAAACCTGTTGGAAGCAATAAAGAAATAAACGTCGATATACGCATTATTACAGCTACAAATGAAGATTTGCGCGAGGCAGTAAAAAACGGCGATTTTAGAGAAGATTTATACCATAGAATTAATGAATTCTCTATTCAGTCTCCATCTTTAAAAGATCGCGACGAAGATTTGATGGTTTTTGCCGATTATTTTCTGGAAAAAGCCAACGAACAACTGAATAAAGACATTATCGGATTTTCTCCAGAAGTAGTATCTATTTTTCAAAATTACAACTGGCCAGGAAATTTACGTGAATTGCAGAATTGTGTAAAACGTTCGACGCTTTTATCTCGTGGTGATTTTATAGAAAGTGATGTGCTTCCTGCAGAATTCTTTCAAATTCAGAAACAACCAACTTCAAGCAGTAGTTTTTCATTATCTGAAAATGAAAAAGAAGCTATTATTCACGCTTTATCAAAAGCACAGAACAATAAATCTGAAGCGGCAAAACTGCTTAAAATTACAAGAAAAACGCTTTATAATAAATTGAAGCAATACAATATAGAATTAGAATAAAGCACTTTTTATAAGTGCTTTTTTTTTTAGTCCCAGCGAGACGAAATATTGATTTAATTTTAAAGAAAGCAATCCAATACAATTATATCTCCTGTTTTAATGCTTCAAAAAGAACAATAATTTTTTGTTCTAAATCGCTATAAATGCTTTCTATATCAAGAGTATTTAAATCTTCTTTTTCTAGTTTCTTTAAAATTTCACCAATTTCTTTGGCTTGAATTTGTCTGAACATAGGAGCAATTCGATGAGAAATAGATTTTATTTCATCGTGGTTGTTCTCGCTTACAGCAGTTTTCAACATCTCTAAATTCTCGACAGTAGTTTCTACAAAAGATTTTAAAACTTCTTTTAAAGCAGAATCATCTTGTCCCAGAAAATCTTTTAAAGTTTCTAAAGAATAAATTTCAGACGAATTATCATCGGTGTTTTCTAATGCTTCTACAACAGGAATTTCTTCGTGATCTAAAATATGCTGAATCGTTTCCAGCAATATTTTTGGGGAATAAGGTTTCTTAACAACCGTAGTAAATCCTGCATTTTTGTAAACCGAAAGATCCAGATCAGTTCGTCCGGTGAGGGCGATAACAGGTTGATTTTTGAAAATAGTTTCCGGAAGTTCTTTTAATTTTTCTAAGAACATAAAACCATCAATTTCTGGCATTTGAATATCCGTAATTACGAAATCAAAATGAGTATTTTGAATTGTTTCCAGAGCTTTAGTCGGATTATTAAATGAAAAAACCTGATGTTGTTCCTGTTTTAAAACGCCACTTGTTAAATTTAAAAGATTGATATCATCATCAACCACTATAAAAGTTTGTTTTTTGGTGTTTTTGAATGTCTTTTTTGTTTCATTTAAAGTGGGCTGACTAGTATCAAAAAGTAGTGGCAACTGAATAGTAAAAGTACTTCCTTTTCCAAAAATACTTTCAAGTTTTAAGTTTCCTCCCAAAATAGAAATAATCTTTTGACAGATAGATAATCCCAAACCTGTACCGCCGTATTTTTTTTCTATGTTTTCATTTGCTTGGGCGAATTCTTCAAAAACAAGCTTCTGATTATCTTTTTCAATTCCGATTCCAGTGTCTTGTATAGAGATGATAAAAGAGTCTTCATCATTTGCGTAGGCAGCCACTCGGATATAACCTTCTTCTGTAAATTTATAAGCATTTCCGATAATATTGGTCAAAATCTGCTTTAATCTGAAAGGATCTCCAACAATACGTTTTTGAAACTTTTCATCTACATTAATAATTAAATCAATGTCTTTTTGTTTGTAAACGGTTTGAATATTTCGGGCAACATCATCAATAATTTCAGGTAATAAAAACGGCACTTTTTCAATGGTAATTTTTCCTGCTTCAATCTGAGAAAAATCCAATAAATCCTGAACAAGCTGAGTGATATATTCAGACGAATTTTTAATGTTTTTTATAAAATAAGACTGCTTCGTATTAACATCTGAATTGCCTAAAAGTTCAGAATAGCCGACAATTGTACTCAAAGGTGTTTTTAAATCGTGGCTTACAGTCGAAATCAATTGTTCACGACTTTTGAGTAGATTTTTGGTTTTGAAATTGGCAATTTCCAGCTGTTTTTTATAGACTTGCGATTTAGAATAATCGCTAACAATTAGAATAGAAAAGAAAACAGTCAGCAATAAACCAATAACGGCAGAAGCAGTTACGATCTCGTTTACTCTTTTTAAAGATTTTTCTTTTAATGAATTGCTTTTAATGGAATTATTAATGATTTCTCTTTCAATAATTCGAAGTATTTTTCGAAGCTGATCCGAAATTGCAATTTCATTTTGAAGCAGTTTATTTTCTTCAAAATTTAGAGATTCTTTTTTCTTTTCGGCTTTTAATTTTACAGAACTTAACAGTTTTTTAGAACTAGCTAAAATAGAATCTGATGCTTTTTTACTCAACGTATTGGTACTGTCGTCCGGAATATTCGAATTTAAATAATCTACGTATTGCTGTAAAACACTTCGCTGATAACTTCCCAGCTGATTTGGGTTTTTGGTAAAATCCTGAAGTTCAAGTTTTCTCAGGTTGAACTCCATTTTTGTGATTTCATCAATCGCATTATTTACCGAAGTTTCATCATCTGCTTTGTTTTTGATTTCTCGTAACTGCTTGATATTTAATGTTTTTTCATCCAAGAAATAAGTAACACTATCCAAAAGCGTCTTTTGGTAGTCGGTTGTAACGATTTGTTTTAAAGTATCGATACGACATTTCAGCGAATCGGTTTCGGAAAGATAATTTCTAAAATCTTTTTCAGAGTTATTTTGGATGGTTTGTCTGGCTAAACTTTCTGTTTTATAAACGTTAGAATACAATCTGCTTACTCTAAGAATTTTATTTTTTTCTAAAGCAATTTTGTCTTCCAATTTATTGTAGACCACATTTTCGGAGTACAAAAACCACCCAACTGTAACAACCAAAGCTAATAATGCAACATAGCTAAATAAAACTTTAATTGCGGTGTAACTTTTTTTGCTCTCCATATTTTGCTGAAAGGATTTGGGAAATTTTGGTATTCTATAAACTCCTGCAATTTATCTAAAAAAAACTGTTTTCCGAATATTTAAAAGTACCGAATATGTTATATAATTGTAAGGTTCGTAAACGAAAACAGCCGTAGATTATGTAAAATCTACGGCTGTTTTATTGCTTTTTATGATTAAAGTGTTTCACTCAACCATTTGAAAAATTCACCTTGCCATACCTGAGCATTTTGTGGTTTTAAAACCCAGTGATTTTCTTCTGGGAAATACACAAATCTACTTTTGATTCCTCTTAACTGAGCAGCCTGAAAAGCTTCTTGTCCTTGTCCAATCGGCACACGGAAATCTTTTCCGCCTTGGAAAATCAAAATTGGTCTGTTCCAGTTCTGAACCAAAGTTGCAGGATTAAAAGTTGTGTATGCTTTTTGAGCTACAGCATTGTCTTTTTCCCAGTAAGCACCACCAAAATCCCAGTTGTTAAAGAAAACTTCCTCAGTTGTTCCTAACATTGAAACGGTATTGAAAACGCCATCATGAGCGATAAAAGTCTTGAAACGGTTTTTGTGAATTCCTGCTAAATAAAATACAGAATATCCTCCATAACTAGCACCAACACATCCTAAACGAGTTTTATCAACATAATTTTCTTTGGCAACATCATCAATTGCAGAAAGGTAATCGTCCATTACTTGTCCGCCCCAATCTTTACTAATTTTTTCGTTCCATTCTACACCGTGTCCTGGCATACCGCGACGGTTTGGAGCAACCACTACGTAACCTTTAGCAGCCATTAAAGAAAAATTCCAACGGAAAGAGTATGATTGTGTTAAAGCACTTTGTGGTCCACCTTGACAATATAAAAGTGTTGGATACTTTTTAGAAGCATCAAAATTTGGAGGTAAAATTACCCAAACCAACATTTTTTTTCCGTCAGTTGTAGTAACGTAGCGTCTTTCTGTTTTGCTTAATGTTAAAGATTTGTACGTTTCTGTATTTACATTTGAAAGTTGTTTCCAAGTGTTTTTCTTCAAGTTGAAAGAAAAAATTTCACCAGCATGGTTCATGTCAGTTCTAGTCACAATAATATCATCACCAGCAAATCCAACCAAATCATTTACGTCAAAATCTCCATTTGTCAATTGACGAACATTGATGGCGATTTTAGTTAAACCAGGAAAATTAACAGAGAAAATTTGTTTTGTTCCATCAATTGGAGCCACAAAGAAAACGGTTTTTCCGTCTTTGCTCCAGATAAAATTATCTACAGTTCCGTCCCAGTTTGCAGTTAAGTTCGTTTTGATTCCTTTAAACTCAACAATAATATCATTTTTATCAGACTCGTAACCGTCACGTTTCATTTGTAGCCAAGATAAATTTCCTGTTGGAGAAAATTGTGGAGCCGTATCGTAACCTAAATTACCTTCAGTTCTATTGATCGTTTTTTGAGTTTCTAAATTGTACTCATAAATATCGGTGTTAGTAGAAATTGCATAAGCAGTTCCCGCTTTTTTCTTGCAAACGTAAAAAATGCTTTTGCTGTCTGGTGACCAAATATAATCTTCATCACCTCCAAAAGGTTTTTGCGGAGAATCGAAAGTTTCCCCTTTTAAGATGTCAATTCCTTTTGCACCATTTTTGTTTTCTTTATAAAAAACATGATTGAATTTTCCTTCGTTCCAAGTATCCCAATGACGATAATCTAATCCGTCATAAATTTGTGCATCAGATTTTCCAAGGTTTGGATAGTAATCTTTTCCTAAAACTTTGTCGAGTTTTACTTCTTCATTATAAACGATAAATTTTCCGTCAGGAGAAATATTTTTATCAGCTAAGATTTCTTTCGTGTCTTTAATTTCAGTTGCATTTCCTCCAGTTACAGGAATCGTATACAATTTTGAAGACGATTTATTTTCTTCTACAGAAGGTGTAGAAACTTTAAAAACAACATTTTTTGCATCTTTAGAAATGCCAAGAGGTGTTACTCTTCCTAATTTCCATAACAATTCCGGCGACATTACATTCTGTCCGATAGCGTTTAAACTCATCATTATTAAGGTTGTTAATACTACTTTTTTCATAATAAAAATTCTATTTTTTGTGGCGCTAAAAATACAACAATTAAATTCCAATAAATTGTTAAAAAAGCTTAAACCATATAAGTAATATAAGTTCATTAAAGCATCAAAAATATTTCCAATTAAGAAATTAAGCATTGCTTCATGATTTTAACTTTTCAATTGTTATTAAAAAAACAATTTAAATGAACTTATATTACTTATATGGTTCATAAAAACTCTTTATTTTTATAAAAACTTTTGAAAATGGAACTTAGCTATTGGGAAATAAAAAACTGGTTTTCAAATATTGATTACACTGTTGTAGGTAGCGGAATTGTTGGACTTCATGCCGCATTACGCTTACGCGAAAGATTTCCAGTTGCTAAAATTTTGGTTTTAGAACGCGGTATGCTGCCTCAAGGCGCAAGTACCAAAAACGCTGGTTTTGCTTGTTTTGGAAGTCTTTCTGAAATTATGGAAGATTTAAAAACACATTCTGAAGACGATGTAGTGAATTTGATTGAAAAACGTTGGAAAGGTTTACAGTTGCTGCGAAAAAAACTCGGAGATTCGGCAATTGATTTTAAACCTCACGGCGGATACGAATTGTTTTTGAAGGAAGACGAGTTTGGTTTTAATGAATGTATTTCGAAAATGCCTTTCATCAATGAAATTTTAAAACCTCTTTTTAAAACCGAAGTTTTTGCTAAAGAAACCGACCGATTTGGATTCGGAAATATTCAGGATTCTCTCATTTTTAATCCGTTTGAGGCGCAAATTGATACTGGAAATATGATGCAGGAATTGTTAAGACAAGCGGTTTCAGAAAATATTTTAATTCTAAACCAGCAAACCGTGACTTCTTATGCCGATGCAGGAAATCATGTTGAAGTTGTATTGAATGATTTTAGTTTTAAAACCCAAAAACTGCTTTTTGCAACCAACGGTTTTGCGGGAACTTTGACTAACGGAGCAGTTAAACCTGCCAGAGCGCAAGTATTAATTACAGAGCCCATTCATAATTTAGATATAAAAGGAACGTTTCATTTAGATAAAGGGTATTATTATTTTAGAAATATTAATAATCGAATTTTATTAGGTGGAGGACGAAATCTGGATTTTGAAGGTGAAACGACAACTGAATTTGGTCAGACGAAAATTATTCAAAATAAATTGGAAGATTTACTGAAAAATGTAATTTTACCAAATCAGGATTTTCAGATTGCACACCGTTGGAGTGGCATTATGGGAATCGGAAATAGTAAAAATCCTGTTGTTTCTCAACTGTCTGAAAACGTGTTTTGTGGAGTGCGTTTAGGAGGAATGGGAGTCGCAATAGGCAGTTTAATAGGAACAGAATTAGCAGATTTAATATAATGGCAGCACCCAAAAAACCGGCACCGAAAAAACCAACCGCAACTAAACCGAAACCTAAAACGGCTTCTAAAAAAGGAAATCGTTCTTTAGGAGAAAAAATTAAATGGTTTTTTATCAAAGCTGCTTTATGGTTTTTCGGATTATCGATCGGGTCGGTTATATTCTTTAAATATGTTCCGGTACCTTTTACACCTTTGATGATTATTCGTGCTATTGAAAATAAATGGGCAGGAAAAGAAGTTTATTTTGATCACGATTGGGAACCAATTGAAAAAATTTCCATGAATCTGCAAAAAGCAGTAATCGCAAGTGAAGACGGAACGTTTCTTACGCATAATGGTTTTGATTTTAAAGCACTTCAAAAAGCCTATAAAAGCAATGAGCGCGGACGCCGAATTCGTGGCGGAAGTACCATTTCGCAGCAAACAGCTAAAAACGTCTTTTTATGGCAAGGAAAAAGTTATTTTCGTAAAGGTCTTGAAGCCTATTTTACTGTTTTAATCGAATTAATCTGGGGTAAAGAACGCATCATGGAAGTCTATCTGAATAGTATCGAAATGGGCGACGGAGTTTATGGCGCTTATGCAGCCACAGAACACTGGTACCGCAGAGATGCTTCGAGTTTAACGCCAATGCAGGCGGCTGGAATTGCAGCAATTTTACCAAATCCAAGAAAATTTAAGGCGACAGGTTCGTCAAGTTATATCAACAGAAGAAAAGAACGAATTGTTCGCGAGATGCGTTATGTTGGAAAAATCAATTACAATGGTAAAGAAGAAAAAAAGTAACAAAACGCTTTTTGCTTTTCTGATTTTAACCACAACGTTGACTTTTGGACAAGGGAAAACTTCAGAAATAGGTTTTATATCCGATAATGATTTATACACTTCGTCTAAAAACGATATGTATTATACCAACGGATTGGAAATTTTTTATCGGTTTTTATCAAAAAATGATAACCCAAAAATCAATAAGAAAATTACAGAATTCCGTGTCGGGCAATATATTTATAATCCGAGATTTATTAACGAAACTTCGGTCGATGTAAATGACCGCCCTTTTACTGCTTATCTTTTTGCCGAGGCTGGACGCAGTTTTTTTTACCAAAGTGAATCTGTTTTAAAAACCGATTTTCAGTTGGGTTTTATGGGACCAAATGCTTTGGGAGAAGAAACACAGGTAGGTTTTCATAAAATTATTGGATACAAAAAAGTATACGGTTGGGAAAATCAACTACATAATGCTTTTGGAGTGCAGGCTCATGTAATGTATTCTAAAAAAATGTTTCCTTCAAAACACAATGATTTTGTAGATCTTCATTTTCAGTCGGAAGCCAATTTAGGAACCATTTTTACAGGAGTTTCAACTGGATTTATGGCAAGAATCGGATTTAAGAAATTGCTTCCAATTTACGATTCCAATATGCACGATGCATCAGTACATGTTAATGCGCAGCCAGATATTCGAGAATTTTATTTCTACATAGCACCAAGTGTCAATTATCAGTTTTATGATGCCACAATAGAAGGCAGTATGTTTAACGATACAAGTCCGATTACTTTTGATTTGGAGCCGCTTCGTTTTAATGGCGAAGCAGGTTTAAAATACCGACACAATAACTTCAATATTTCATATTCTTTCATTTACCGCGGAAGAGAATTAAACGATCCAGGAATTGATACCAACGCTGGATATTTTTATGGTTCTATTCGAATGGGCTTTTTGTTGAATTAGCTTTTTTGAATGAAATTGAAATCATTATGACAGCATATATTATTTTCTTCGTTTTTTTAGGACTTTTTTTGTATTCGAGCTTTAAATGGGGATCTTTTCTGGTTTCAGATTTTATATGCGGATTTATTTTGTTGTTCTGCTTTACAGGCCTTCATTTAGAAGGAAATGATGGTAAAGTTATAGCGATGCTTTTTATGATGAATCTATTTCTTTATATTCCATTATTTATTTCGTCCATATTCATTTATTTTGACAGCGAAAACGAGAAAAAGACCTATTACATATTTCCTGTGATGGCTTGTTTTTTATTAGTTATTCTGGAAAAACAATTCTCTAATTACAGTGAGGCTTTTGTTGGTATTTATCTGCCTGTTGCAGGAGCATTTTTTCCTTCGTACCTTTTGAATTATTATAAGAAATATTTAAGGGAAGAAGTTTGATGTTCCAAATTTAATTTAAAGACTTGCCCTGTTTTGTGTTTTTACTAATTGTTTTTCATGCATCTTTTAAACGGGCAAAGGATTTGAACTTTTTCATTTTTTAGTTGTTAAATATTTTTTACAGAGGACAATTATATTCCGCTAACGTTTTAAGCGCTTTGAACATTTTTTCTGAAAGATTGACTTCACTTTCATATTCACTATCTGTAATGTCAAAATATTCTTCGTTTACTGTGCCATTCG
>NZ_DASWYK010000181.1:0-9728 GCF_036405015.1 Flavobacterium sp.
GTCAGTAGTATATTTTAGTTGTACGACATATTATCACAAATGAAACTGACAAGACAATTTATCGAAATACTTTTAGACAAATCTAAAGATTTCAAAGATGGAATTTTTATTCCTAACGAGGTTGAGCTAAAATTAAGCGAAATTGAGAATTTCAATTCTATAATTGCACAGAAATTATCTGAAATTGAAGAAGTAATTCTTACGAAGAAAAATTTCACAAATGATGAAATCACTAAACAAGAAGAGTATAAAGTAAAGTTAATAAAGTATTCTTTTGAAAATGACTCAATTAGTTTCTACCCAGTTGCTTTAAAAAATTATCTTAAAAATATTTAACTAAATTGATATAGGTTTTTTGTGGATAAAAGGACAAGACATACAGGTCATGAAAAGGAGCACAGGTTTATATGGATATGAAAAACCAGAAATCAATACTTTTTGGCATAATGCTGAATGGAATAATGAAAAGAAAATTCCTTATCCGATTTTATAAAAAAGAATCACTATCTACAACACACGTTACAAGCAAGCTGGTCAGCTACTACAACGTTAGGCACAATTTCACACAACCACCGTAAATTCAAAATATGAAAGAAAAATTCAACAAAACATATGATTTGCTTTATGACATGTATCCTGACGGTTATTTTGTTCATAGATTTTCAAGATTTGATAAAGATTTTTTAGGTTTTGCAAAAATATCCTCAGAATTAAGGGAATTCTACATAAGGCAAGAACTAATAATTGAATTAATGAAAAGAGAGATTCAAGATTTTGAAATTCAAAGAAAATTTCCATTTAGGCCAGATGCAAAATATTTTTTGATTACTAACTTTAACAATATGATAATCAAACCTATTTTATACCAGATTTTAGAAAATGACAAAGAAATATCTGAAGATATACTTCGTGAATATGTGACTTCAGACATTAAAACTATAATGTATAATAGTTTAAAGATAAGAAAAGAGGATCTTATAAGCGGTCACGACATCTTAAAATCTATTGATTCTCTTTGGCCACAATTGCAATCAACAAAAATGGAACTTTGGGGATAATGGAAAATCAAAGACTAGCTGTAAATACAGGAGTAACTTTAAGTAGTAATTTAATTAGTGCATGTTTGTCTATGATTGCAATAATTGGAGCTGTTTTCCTTTTTGTAGTGGAAAAGCGTGAAGTTGGTTGGCAATTCTTTTTGTCAATTTCATTAAGTTTTTTAGCATTTATTTTCAGTATTATACTAGGCGGAAAAGGTATTGATATAGCTAGAAAAAAAGCACATCAAGGCATATTAGATTTAGATTGCTCAAAATCAAAATTCAACTGGCAGGCAATTTTTTGCATTCTAGGAATATTCTTTTGCATCTTGAGTTATGTATTCACATCAGAGAAAGTTGAAAAAAACGAAGAAGTCAAAAAGTTAAATGAGAATATCTTAAAAATTATTAAGCTTAATCAAAATGAAAAAGATGAAAATAAAATAATTTTAGAAAAGGTAAAAGCACTTGAAAATAAAATAAACAAACTGGAAATAGAAAAAAGTGTTGAAAAGAAAGAAACTGTGCCTAACAGCCATTAAACGGGATTTGGGTATTAGGCTAAATTTAAAAATGGTCTTGTATTTGAAAGATTTGGCAAATCCGAAAAATGGTCTTATTTTACACCCAAACCTGCTGTATTTCCAGAAAGTCAGGCTGTGAAAAAAACTCTTCAAATTTAGAAAGTAAACAGAGAGCTACCGGAGAAAAATTCCAAATATGAGATTCTCAAGAGGCAGATTTTAGTTTTTTAGCAGAATGACGTTGTGTGTAATATGCCAAAAGGTTATGAATTCTAAGTTGTTTTAGCAGCGATACCAACTCCAGGCCAAAAAGACATCGAAAAAGAAATTGACCGCCTTGGATTTAATTCTCAATGTAAAACTTATAAAAGTGCTGGAAACTTTGACGTTAAGAAAGTTTAAAAAATTAAACTCCTTTAAAACTTAATTCTTAAAAATATTATTTCAATTAACAATTACACTTAATGGACATCAATAAAAAACTCTTAGAAATTTGGAATAAAGACTATTTAAATGAATTACCGGAAATTATCAAAGAAAGAGGTTTTAATTATTCGGTAAACTATGAATCTAAAGATATTTTAATAACAGGGATAAATCCATCATTTCGAAAAAGTGATATAAACGGAAATATGTGTTTCGATTTTAAATTAATTTCAAAAGCAACTAAATATGATACTTATTGGACTTCTTTAAAGAAATTAGTCGCCGACGAACATCTTAATTTAATAGAAAATACTGGTTATTTAGATTTGTTTTATTTCAGAGAAAGAGACCAAAAATTTTTAACAAAAGGCATCTTGTCTAATTCTGTAGGTTTAACCTTTATTGCTGAACAACTAAATCTAACACAGCATATTATTGAAGATATTCTTAAACCAAAAGTCATCATTGTAAAGAATAAAGAATCGGGAGCATATTGGGGAAAATTTGTTGATAAAGGAATACTTTGGATGGGATATGACTTAGAGTTTTTAGAAAATACACCTTTTGGCGAATTATATAAAATCAAAGGTTTGATAGATTCATCAGAAAGAATTGCTCCAGAAGTAAATAAAACCAATCTTGAAAATTCGTTAATTTTATTTACTGTACATATAAACCAATATACAAAAAAAGAAAAGCGACCAACACCTAGTTTTATAAATGAATTATTGAAAGAAAATATAGTTTTGGAATAACATTAAGCTAATAAAACCAGCCGATAACAGCCACTACAAAGAATTTGAGCAATTGGCTTAATGGAAAAATGTTTTAGTATTTGAAATAGATTTGTCAAATCCAAAAATGGCCTTAATTTAATCCTAAAACCGCTGTAGAGCCAGAAAATTAACCCTTATTTTACTAGGCAACGTCAAAAATGAAAAAATCAACTAAAATAGTTTTGACGATACTTCTGATTTTAATAATTATAATTTTTATACATCTGCAAAAGGGAGTTTATGTTCCAAAAATTATGACTCATAGTAATACTAATATTTATTCTATAATATTACGAAACTACGGTACTGTATAAAATAAAAACAAAGTACAACACAAGTTTCTAAAAACTTTCAAATTTAATATGATTACCTTTTTTTATTGTATTTTCGTTTAGCTTAAAATACTAAATTTGATAGTTTGTAAATATTTAGAAGCTTTAGAGCTTTATATGTAATCCGATAAAAAATATCACTAAAAAATATAAATTCACTAAAAACATAAATGGAAGATTTAAAATTAAAATTGCAACAATTGCATGAAAGAGTTCACTCTTTAAAAGATCAGATTAATACTGAGGAAGCTACTAAAAATGCCTTCGTAATGCCTTTTATTCAAATTCTGGGGTATGATATTTTTAATCCAACAGAAGTAATTCCAGAATTTATTTGTGACATTGGAACCAAAAAAGGAGAGAAAATAGATTATGTTATTAAAAAAGACGGCGAACCGATTTTAATCATTGAATGTAAAAATTGGAAAGAAAATGTTGACGCTCATAATTCTCAGCTTCATAGATATTATCACGTTTCTAAATCACGTTTTGGAGTTTTAACAAATGGACATATTTATAATTTTTATGCGGATTTAGAGAGGCCAAATATAATGGATGACAAACCATTTTTCACTTTAGATATTTCAAACTTGAAAGATTCAAGTTTGAAAATTTTAGAAAAATTTTCAAAAAACGGATACAATCTTGAAGAAATTTTAGATTCCGCAGAAGGATTAAAATATATAAAAGCCATTAGGAGTGAATTTGAAAAAGAATTACAAGAGCCATCAGATGAAATAGTTCGTCTTTTAGTAAGTAGATTTTTCAATAAACCTATAACAGCTCCTAGATTACTTATATTCAAAGAATATACTAAAAAAGCTTTTTCAAATTCAATAAATGAATCTATAAGTTTTAGGTTAAAAAATGCATTAAACATAACTGAAACTGTTCCTTCAAAAACGGCTGAACAAACGACAGCAATTGATGAAAATGTTGAAACTCCAAAATTCATCACTACAGAAGAAGAAATTGAAGGTTCTCAAATAGTAAAAGCAATTTTAAGAGAAATTTTACCAGCGTCTAGAATTGCATTTAGGGATACGCAATCATACTTTGGTATTTTATTAGATGATAACAATAGGAAACCTATTTGCCGTTTGCATTTTAATTCAGCAAATAAGTACGTTGAACTTTTCAACAATGGAAAAGATAATGGAGAGAAAAAATTAATATCTAGCTTAGACGAGATTTATAATTATAAAAGTGAATTATTGACGACAATAAAAAATTACGAATAAAACTGGATGTGCTAACGAAAATTGGAGACAAAGTTAAGGGTGCATTTTTGCACCCTTAACTTTGTCATATTCCTTTATAAAGCCTCCTTTTCTTTTTTTGTTTAAATTGTTTTGAAATATAATCGTTTACTTTTTCAACTCGAAGAAGTATATCTGCAAGATTTTCTTTTACATGCTTTCGCAATTCTAGATTTTGAATGTTTTCTGAAACGGTTGAATTGGACTTTTGGTATTTCCTTTCAAGTGCAAGAATGTTCATGGCACAGCTTTCCTGAATTCCTTTTGCACTGAATTCTTTTCCCAGACTACTTCCGTTGAAAACGGATCTGGTTTTATGGTCAATGTAAGTTATTCCGTAAAGCTGTCCTTCTCTACTTTTTCTAAGGATAACGTGAATGCTTCCTCCTTCCAATACCTTAGATAATTTTTCGGGAGAAACTATATTCTCACGAAAGAAAGCCAGCTTTATTGCATTTTTTACATGTTTTTTAGATAATTCTTTTTCTGCTTCATTACACTTAAATTTTCCTTCCAGAAATTTCAAGGTAGGTCTGCTGTAAAATTCGCTAGCTTTTATCGGCACTCCTATCGGTTTTGAATTCTGGTCGAGTATCTTGTAAAGGAGTCCGTTGTTTTTAAAAACTCTCGATTCCTCGCTTCCTCTGTCAGCATGAACATTATAGAGGTTCAAAACGGCATTGAGTTCAGGCAGGCTTGAATATTTGTAATCAAATATAACCTTGTTTAAAACTGAATTGATCGCCTTTTTGGACTCTGCTTTTCCATATTGGACTCTGCCTACATCTATCGGATTTAATGGAAAATGTTCTTTCTGTTTTCTTCCTTCGGCTTTTACAAGCCCGAACATTTCTTCAATTTCTTTTCGGGCAGGTTCTGATTTTCTTATTCCCAGTAAATGCAGGTCGATTCTTTTCCCGTCTCTCTGAATGTTATTTGTCACAATATGGCAGTGGGGATGACCTGAATCGTGATGCTGGTATACCAGATAGGGCTGTCTGCCGAATCCCAGTTTTTCCATATAAGTGTCTGCGATTTCAGCCAGTTTTTCTTTCGAATGATTCTCCGAAGGATCAAAGTTGAGCGAAATATGCACCGTGTTTCTCTTCGTATTTGTATTGAGCTCTGCCAGTTTTAGAAAGCGGTTTAATTTTGAAGTGAAACTCAGTTTTTCCAATTCAAGAGGATAATTCACTGCACTTATGCATTCCGCTTTTCCGATCTCAACTTTATTTTCGTTGTAATTCAAAATGCCTCTTATAGATGAGCTTGTTTTTATCACTGCAACCATTTTTCTGCTATTTTCTGGGTGTGGCCTGAGACCTCTTCCATTTTATCAAAAAGTCTTTTTCTCTGGATCTCGAACAGATAAAGATGGCCTTTGAAATCGGGAACTGTGTTGAGCGTGTTTATCTTTCGGGCAATCTGATTGATATTGTTGCCGATTGCCCGTAATTCGGAAGTAAGTATGGCTGTCTCTTCCATCAGATCGTCTAAAGACTGGTTTCTGTAAGTGGCTACAATTGGTTTGTTGAATAAGTGGCTCCTGATATGGTCGCTTAATTTCCGGCAGGTGCTTGCTTTGAATCTTTTTTCCAGTTCGGCATACTCCAAAGGAGTGAATCGCAGTCCCACGATTCGTGTTCTGTTTGAATTTTCTCTTTTCATCATCTTTCATTTTCATTGTTATCAAACTCTTTGCTTTTAAGTTTCTCCACCGCCGAGTTCCGAGGCAATGGGTGGCAAGATAGGCGGTTGTTAAACAACCGTTCATCTTGCCGTTAGCTTTGACGCTAACTTAAATGTTCTCCAGAGTCTTAAATTTTCTCTAGATTATTGAAGTTTTGCAAAGGGGTGAACAAAACATCTTGCTTGTATTTATTTAGGTACGTGAGTCGGTATTAGTCCCCTTATTTTAAAAATATAAGATTTGAAAGAGGTGAACTAGTCATCTTGCTTGTGTTATTAAAGATACATCATCAGTATTAGTCCTCTTTCATTTCTTTCTTTTACAGCATTAACAATTTTGTTTCATTAAAATACTTAAATTTTGTATTCGGCTCCAAGGAGGTGAACTGTCCATCTGGCTTGTATATATTAGTTACCTAATCGGTATTAGTCCTCTTTGAATGTCTTTTACAATCGTTGCAGCAACCAGTTAGAATAGTAGACTTTCAGGTCTTTTAACGGCATTAGTTCATCGCAACAAATTAATTATTAACCTTTAATATCAATGTTATGCAGTTCAAACACTTTGTCGGGATTGATATTTCAAAACTGACTCTGGATGTCTACATCCATCACAAATCATTACATCATAAATTTACTAATGACCAGCAGGGCTTTGATGCATTATTGAAATGGATCTATCTGCGAACCGCTGAAAGCACTCCTTTAGAGATTGTTTTCTGTTTTGAGCATTCCGGATTTTATTCCCTGCTGTTGGCAATCTACATGCAGAAGCATGACTGTAATTTCTCCATGATATCCCCTTTGCAGATTAAGCGTTCACTGGGCATTGTGCGGGGCAAAAATGATAAGATTGATTCTCGCCGTATTGCTGAATATGCATATGAAAAAAGAGATAAATACTATCCGACCAAAATACCTTCTGAAGCCATATTGAAATTACATCCAATAATGACTTTAAGAGATCGTCTGGCAAGAGACCGTGGTGCTTTTGTAGGCACTATGAAAGAACAGTCAAAGTTTCTTCCGATTGATCAGATACCCGTTTTAATGGAGAGTTATACTCACATAATTAAATCCTTAGATGCTGAAATTAAAGCTCTTGAAAAAGCTATTAAAGCCATTGTAAATGATGATCCGGAACTTAAAAGAACATTTGAATTGATAACTGGCATAAAAGGCATCGGGCTTCTGGTCGGCGTTTATTTAATTATCTATACCCATAACTTTTCAAGATTTGAAACTTGGCGAAAATGTGCCTGTTTTGCAGGGATCGTTCCTTTTCAAAACAGCTCGGGAACCAGTGTTCACAGCAGGAGCCAGGTTCATCCAATTGCCAACAAACAGATTAAAAAAATGCTCCATATTGCAGCTTTAAGCGCAGCGCATACCGATAAGGAGATAAACATCTTTTATAACCGCAAAATTCAAGATGGGAAAAGCAAAATGTGCGTGCTTAATATCATCCGCAATAAACTTCTGGCCCGTGCTTTTGCAGTGGCTAGAAGAGGTACTGAATATGTTGATATTATGAAGCATGTAGCTTGATAAACATCTGACTTTTCATTCTTTACAGCTGAGTTTTTTCTCGGCCTGGATTTATTATGCTCTTTCATTATCTTTTCTTTTTTATAAACATTCTCAAAATAAACATCAAAAAAAATTTGCATATGTCTTAGAATACTGATTGCAGGAACGTGGCAATCTTTGGAGATTTTTAAAAGCAGGCTTCTAATTTAGGGAAAATATTTGAATGTATCTTGTGCAAAATATGGTCATGATGGCTGTAGGCTGTTACAATGGATAAATAACTTAACAAAAGAAAAAGGGAAAAAAGAAAGCAGTCTTCAATTGGATAATCAGCAATGGAAGTGCTATAAGTCCCGAAGGGTAGCAAGTTGAGGGACGAAGCTTGCTATTATGCGCACTTCCGTTGCCGATTTCCAATAATTTAGCTTGCTTTTTTTCTTTTATTCAATAATAAATTTATTACTTAAAATGAATTAATGGAAGTTTTAAAATTCATCTATTATTTGATTGGAATTTTTCTTTAAATTAGTCATTCTAAACCAAATTATTGTGAATGGATTTTAAAAGTCAATATGAAGCTTATGAGGACTCTAAAAGAGTGACACAAATTGCTGATGATGAAACGTCAGAAAGACTGAAAATTCCAGTAGGTTCAGAATATACAATATTTCCTCCTCCTTCAACGAAACAAGAAGCTTTTGAAAGGTTGAAAATGTATACTGGGCTAATTCATCTAGATTCGTATGTTAAAGCATTTAGACGTAGATTTCCAATAAATTTAAGAACACTCAGAGATGAGTTGAAAATACTAGAGGCTTTTATTGAGGAAGCAGAAGAACTATCAACAGTTGATGCTTTTACTAATAAAAGTGGCTCTTCAGTAAGAAGGAATCATTACGAATATTTAAAATGGAAGTACGGTTATTACGAAAACTTAGAATACAATGACTACGATTTTTTCTCTGCAGATGCGGAAATTGTTTATGGAAAATACTTTCTTTACAAGAAATGGCTTCAAGAACAGATAGGAACGTTGACGCCAAATAAGGAAGTTGATATTGTTGGAAGACATAAGGAAAATCTAAAATATCATGAAAAAATAAATCCAAAAAAGAATATCACAATTTTTGAAAGAATAAAAAGAGAACTAAATACGATACATTGGGTTGTAATTTCGCAATCACTCGCAAAAAAAAATGATGTCGATAATATAATTAATGAAGATGGTAGGTTTTGCAGGATAATTAATCTTAGATCTGATCGGGAGCTAATATCTCTGGAAGAATACAAACAACACTACACGGAAAGGTTTGAGAATGCAAAGACAAATGTATTAGTTAAAAATGAATTGATTGAAATTTATCGAACAGCGCTAGTTGTCAAAAATTTGTACGAGGCAACTCTTTCATATAACAATCCATTGGTAAAAGAGTTATACGATTCCTATAGAGATAATCCAAAATTATTGAGTGAAGATTTAGCATTTCGAACTATGATAGTTTTAGTTGTGGACTATCGAGTGCAAAATATTCTTTTCGGATATGATAGTAATTCTAGTAATCATAATACTGTATTTACTATACGTGATTTTAATTATCAAGTATTTAACGATGAATTGATAGGTTACTGTTACTCTCTTATTAACTTTATAAATACATTTGAGATTCCAGAACTTACTTATAAAGTAAGCGAAGATAGTGGCGTTTTAAAAGACGATTTAGAATATGATGTTGTAAATGTTTTACAAAAGCGAATCATAAATCATGATTTAACTGAAAAAGAGAGGGAGATAGTAGATGCAATTGAAGACCATTTGCCACAAGAGTATTTCCTTGAAAATTCTTATGAAATAATTAAAAGCTCCTTGTTGTCATATTTTCTAAAGGGTAGTTTTCCTAAAAGTATTTCTAAAATAAACACAGTAAGAATTAATAAAAAAATAATAGGATGGGGGTTAAATTCACTTTTTAGAGAATTAAAAAATTCAAAGCCTCTTTCGTTAGAATATATTTTATTCGCTAAAAATATTGATAAATTCGAAAAAGAAATTATTGAAAATGATAATTTCCAGAAATCGAATTTATATAAATATATTACTGAGAAACCGCGTAAAAAATAGTAACCACCTTTTCCACCTTTTTTCCACCTTTTC
>NZ_DASWYK010000182.1:0-50553 GCF_036405015.1 Flavobacterium sp.
AAACTGCATGTAAATTTTTTTTACAAAGATAAATTAAAAATGATTAGTGATTGATATTTTGCTTTCGTGCTAACATATCTTTAAGAATGAGTATATTTACAATTCACAATAATTAAGATTTATGAATATCATTTTAGTAGGTATTATAGTTGCTAATGCTGTTATTAGTTACAAAGGTTTTAATGATCTTTATTTTTTTAGGAAGTATGAATTTCATGTAGGAAGCATTCGTTCTGGTGAACAAATTAGGATGTTGACTTCGGGCTTTTTGCATGTTGACATGATGCATCTTATATTTAACATGCTGACACTCTACTTTTTTGCTCCAGTTGTTTTAGGCTGGCTCGGAACTTTTTCTTTTGTTCTGATTTATTTTGGAAGTTTGATTTTTGGAAATCTCCTTACCATGTTATTCCATAAAAACGATTATAGTTACCGTGCTGTTGGGGCGTCGGGAGCTGTGACAGGAGTTTTGTATTCTGCCATATTGTTGCAACCTAATATGATGTTGGGAGTGTTTTTTGTTATTCCGATGCCGGCATATATTTTTGGAATTGTGTATTTATTATACTCTATTTATGGTATGAAAGCGAAGAATGATAATATTGGTCATACAGCGCATTTTGGTGGCGCTATAGGCGGTTATTTGATTACTTTAATAAAACAACCTTCTTTACTTACAGATAATACATTAATGGTAATTTTATTGGCGATTCCGATTTTGATACTTTTTGGAATGGCAAAATTGGGAAAATTGTAATGCTGGCATAACTTTTGAAAAGCCTTTAGTAAATATTAAAATTTAACAAAAATGAAAAAACTAGTATTATTTTTAACAATCATGTTTATGACTATGTCTTACGGCCAGGAAATCAAACAAATACCTCTAATCAATGTAAATGGGGAAGGAAAAGTAAAAGTAGCACCTGATCAAGTTTGTATTTCAGCTACGGTTGAAACAAAAGGGAATAATGCTAAAGACGTTAAAAAACAAAACGACGAAAAGATGGATGCTGTTTTAAAATTCATTAAAAAA
Source organism: Flavobacterium sp. (assembly GCF_036405015.1). Taxonomy (GTDB): domain Bacteria; phylum Bacteroidota; class Bacteroidia; order Flavobacteriales; family Flavobacteriaceae; genus Flavobacterium. The sequence continues at coordinate 1,037 of NZ_DASWYK010000182.1, forward strand.
ATGAATGTTCCAACAGCAGATTTCAAAACAAAACAAGTTTCTCTAAATCCGCAGTACGATTATGAGAAAAAGAAAACTTCTTACAATGCTACACAAACGGTAGAAATTGTAGTTAAAGATTTAGCGAAATACGATGAATTGATGGAAGGTTTGGTTCAACAAGGAATTAACAGAATTGACAGAGTTTCTTTTGAATCATCTAAATTAGCGCAATACCAATCTGAAGCAAGAAAATTAGCGATGAAAGATGCTAAAGTAAAAGCAGAAGAATATGTATCTGTTTTAGGACAGAAAGTAGGTAAAGCTTTTACAATTTCAGACAATTCTCAAGTGTATCATCCACAGCCAATGTATGCGGCTATGAGAATGAAAGAAGCAGATTCTATGGGAGCTTCTAATGAAACTTTAGCAATTGGCGAAATCGAAATTACTGCCAATGTGAGTGTAAGTTTTGTTTTAGACTAAAAAATCTAAATACCAATATTTAAAATCCAAATTCCAAATTAACTGGGATTTGGATTTTTTTATTTTAAACATTTTTTAATGGTAAAGTAAATTTGAAAGCACTTCCTTCTCCAGGTTCGCTTTCTACCCAAATTTCGCCATTGTGGAGCTTAATAAATTCACTACAAAGTAACAATCCTAGTCCGCTTCCTGTTTCATTTTCGGTTCCTTTTTGGGTAACTTTTCTATTAATTCTAAACAGGTTTTCTTTTATATAATCTGGAACTCCAATTCCGTTATCTGTAATAGAAATCTTTGCTTCCTGATTTATTTTAAGGAGTTTAATTTTAATCTCACCGTTTTTGTCTGTAAACTTAATGGCATTACCAAGTAAATTACGTAAAATGGTGCCTATCATATTTTGATCTACTTCGGCTTCTATAAGGTCAGTAGATTCCAATACAATATTTATATTTTTGTTCAAAGCAGCATTTTTGGTGAGTTCAATATTTTCTTTAATTAATGTATTTAAGAGAACTTTTTTAGGCGAAAACGTAATCATTCCAGTTTGCACTTGTGACCATTCCAAGAGATTTTCAAGTAGTTTGTAAATATTTTTATTGGAGTCATGCAAGGTTTCTGAAATCTCTTTAATTTCTTCCCGATTGTATTGTTCCATATTCTCCAATAAAATTTCTGAAAGCGAAACTGATGAGCCAATTGGACCTCTTAAGTCATGAGAAATAATAGAAAAAAATTGGTTTCTGTCGACCAATAGTTTTTGAATTTTATTGTCTTGTTTTTCTTTTACTAAAAGCAAAAATCCAACAATTCCAATTAGAGTTAAAAGAAGCAAACAAATGCTGTACAAACTGTCTAAATTATCATTAGCAATAATAAGATTTTGTGGTTCCAGATACCTGTAAACCGTTCGTATAAGAATTAGAATTTCAAATCCGATATAACAAAGAACATAAAAGGTCTTAAAGAAACTTTTTTCTTTTTCTAAAAAATAAATGATAGTAGGAAGTAGATAAATAGCAAAAACGCCAGCTCCACCAATTACCACTCGAGTATTCATTGTGGCTCCTAAAAACGTAAATATGTTGAAGACAATGATTGCAACAGTGGTAATGGCTATTTGAATTCGATATTCTTTTTTAGCATTTGCTTTTATCAGAGATAACATGGCTATAGTTTCATAGCAACAGGCAGCAAAAATCATCGAATTTGCAATGTTAATCGAAGCAAAATCACTAATGATATTTCGTAGAAGAGCCAAAATCCACGCAAGGGTAAGTACCAATTTTCCAACACCGAACCATTTTAAGATTTTTCTATTATCGATTGTAGCATAAGAGAAAGAATAACTGAAAATGAGAATGCAAGTAAAAAAGTTTCCCCAAAAATAAAGAAGAAAGATGGTTTTGGGATCTACTGGTAAAAGTTGGAACATTATTAACTTAATCGTGATTAAAAATCGTGGACGCAAATGTACGCATAAAAGACAGAGAGGATTATACTTTTATATTAAAGCTAATGTTAAATTAGCGAATAAATATGTTATTTGTCGTATTTTTTAGACTTTTTATCGATAATTTATGATATTATACTAAAGTTAACACGTAAAATTTTATAAAAAATGAACAGTCAGAACGTTGTAATTTGCTAGTTGTAATTTGGTAAAAAGAAATAGTGAAAGATTAAAATAAAAAAAGACAGTTTAACTTTACATATAACAAGATTTCTTAAATTTGTAATACACCATAAAATCTTTCTGTTATGCCAATAATTGAACAATCAGAATATAATTTTCCTTCTATTATTCATCGTAACAGGCATATTTCTACTATTTATGCGGCTTTGATTAAGAAGTTTGATGCTCCAGGGTATATTAGAGAGAAACTGGAGTTAAATGATGGCGATTTTATCAATATCGATTTTATTATAAATGATCCCAAAAAGGCTGTTATATTATGTCATGGTTTGGAGGGAGATTCGAGAAGAACTTATAATAACAGCTGTGCGACTTATTTTCAGGAAAAAGGTTTTTCGGTTTTTGCATGGAATAATCGTACTTGTGGAGGCGAAATGAATCGATTGCCAAGACTTTATCATCATGGTGCGGTCGACGATCTTAATGAAGTAGTTCAGTTTGCTTTTCAGAAAGGATTTGAAGAGGTTTATTTAATCGGATATTCAATGGGAGGTGTTCAACTTTTGAATTATTTAGGATGGACAAAAATTGATTCCAGAATAAAAGCTGCTGTCTCGATTTCTGTTCCCACTCATATTGCAACAAGCGCCGAAGTGCTTAAACAGGGCTTTAATAAAGTTTATTTAAAGAACTTCACAATTGATATCAAAAGAAAGCTGAAATACAAAGCGGCACAATTTCCAGATTTTATAAATCGTGATCAAATTGATAAGATTTCTACTTTTGATGAAGTTGATCAGTATTTTACAGCACCGCTTCACGGTTTTGCAAGCCGTGATGACTATTACCAACGTGTTTCTCCAGAATTTTCTCTTAAAGATATTACAACTCCTGTTTTAATTATTAATTCACTAGATGATCCTTTTTTAGGGGAAAGATGTTATCCGAGAGCGATAGCTCAGGACAGTAATTATGTATATCTTGAAACACCAAAATATGGAGGACATTGTGCTTTTCCACTTAGAAATTCAACCTATTCCTACGCAGAAAAAAGAGCGTATGAATTTTTTAAATCTTATAATTTTACGGAAACTAACCAAGCTTAGGAGCTTGCGGTAAATTGAAGCTTGATTCCTTAATGCTTCATTTTTAACTTAACATACATTTTATAATTAGGTAAACTTGTGATTGTATCCTTGTAAGTTAAATTACAAGCGATGACTAGGATAGTACTATTTTTTTACTTTTTTACAATATACTCATTTGGACAACAGATTAAATTCGAAAATTTTACTACAAATCAAGGATTATCCAATAATTCGGTAGTTGATATCGAAAGTGGAAAAGACGGAGGATTGTGGATTGCCACCTGGGATGGTTTAAATTATTTTGACGGATACAATTTTAAAATATTCAAGAATAATTTTAATGATCCTAAAACGATTTCCAGTAACTATATCATGAAATTGAGAAAGGATTCGGAAGGACAAATTTGGCTTATTACAAATGAAGGTCATGTCAATAAATATGTTGGAAATGAAGAGTTTAATGAGTTTAAGTTCAAAAGTAAACCTACCGATCTTCATTTGTCTCATAAAGGAAATATTGTAGTACAGACTGGTGCAAAGTATTATGAGTTTAAAAATAAATCGTTTGTCGAAATACCTCAGAACAACATCAGAAAAAATGATTTTAAGAGCCTTAAAAATATTCTTTATCGAAAATATCCTAACATCATTATTAATGACATTTTAAAAGATAAAGCTGGAAATATTTGGTTTGCTACACGAGAAAATGGCTTGTATATTATAACAAATGAATCTGATGAAAATAATATACAGCATTTTACATCCGATTTATACGCTCCTTATTCCTTTAAAAACAATGAAATAGAAAGCCTTCACGAAGATGATTTTGGAAATATTTGGTTAGGACAAAAAGACGGCGGATTAAGTATGGCATACAGTGGTTCTGAAAAAATAAATTCGGTTATGCCACATCCAGTCAAAGAGCCGAATCTTCCAAATGAGACCATTAGAGCTGTGACAAAAGACAATAAAGGGAAAATCTGGTTGGGTTATTATACAAGAGGACTTTACAACTATAATGAAAATAGTCATTTTTTTGAAAAGTTTAAAATTGATAAAGCCGCTACAAATGCGGATTGGGAAAGAATTCGAACTTTATTTACGGCAAGCGACGGAACAGTTTGGGCAGGAACGTACAAAGGAATTCTAAGAATTTCAGATCACAATGTTACAAGTTATGAAAGCAGTGCCATAGAAGGAATGCCAATTAACAGATGTTATTCTATTTATGAAGATCAAAACAAACAACTCTGGATGGGATGTTGGGAAGGGCTCGCAAAATTTAATTTGATATCTGGAAAATTTGAGAAGTTTAAAGGGCAAGAATTACTGAATAAAAGCCATATACGATGTGTTAAGAAAAACAATCAGAATCTAATATTGTCTACAGAAAATAATGGTGTTATTGTTTTTAATTTGACAACTGGAACACTTAAAAAAATAACGACAAAACAAGGTATTTTAGGGAACAGTATTTATTCGGTTTTTGTTGATAATGAATCTGATAATTACTGGATTGCTTCTTTGGGTGGTGTAACTATTTATAACAAAAAGAATGGCGTTGTAAAAAACATTACAGAATTTGACGGATTGCCAAGTCATATGGTTTACGGACTTATAGATAATGGCGATAAGGTTTGGGTAAGCACTACAAAAGGAATTGCTTCTATTGATAAGAAAAACTATTCTGTAACTCCCTATAATCCTGATTTTGGATGGCAGGCAACCGAATTCTCTGAAGGAGCTTATTATCAGGATTCGAAAGGGGTTTTGTTTTTTGGAGGTGTAGGCGGACTTAATTATTTTAATCCAAATAATATACAACCGAATAATTCAATAGCAAAAATAAAACTTAAAGTAGATGGAAGCGAAAATTATGCAACAGCTATTGAAAAAGGGTTTACAGATAATGAAATAAAAATCGAGGTTATTCCAATTTTGTTTCCTACTGGTAAAACGAATATTTATTACAAACTGGAAGGAAAAGATAAAGACTGGATTTTATTACCCTCAGACAAGAAAATAACGTATTCTAATCTATCATCCGGAAATTACAATTTATTGATAAAACAAGGAAAAGACGGAATTGCTGAGCCGGCTTTTTTTACGCTTCATATTACAGAAGCTTTTTATGAATCTATTTTGTTCTACATCTTATTATCAGGATTGATATTAGTGGGGTGTTTAGTGGCGATGTATCTTAAAAATAAAACCACACTTGCACAGCAAAAGTACATGGAAGAACTTATTAAAGCCCGTACTGCTGTAATTGAAAATCAGAAAAAAAACCTGGAAGAAATTAATGCAGAACTTGATCAGAAAAATAAAAAAATTGTAGAACAAAAAGAAAAGCTTTTGATTCTGCACAGCAATTCAAAAAATGGAAATTTTGAAATTGAAAAGTTTAAGTCTTTTATGCTGGCTGAATTTCAGGATCCGATAGCTAAAATAATTAAGACCTCGGGTACTTTAAAAAAAGATACAGAAACACAACGTATTTTGATGTCAGAGTCGGGTAAATTGGTCAATCTTATTTCTGAATGGAATTATCTAGAACATGTTAAAGATTTGGGACCTGTAAAAGAAACGGCTGTAAATTTATATCCTGTTTTAAAAAACAAGGTAGAAAAACTAAAAAAAGATTCACAATTAAACGAAGTAAATTTTAGTTGTGAAATCGACAATAAAGATTGTTTTGCTATTGTAGATGTATTGCGTTTAAAACTTTCGATGTTGTACTTTTTTAACGATTTGAGTAAATATTCAGATAAAGACAGTACGCTCCGAATAATGATTACTTATGAAAATGGTTTTATAGAAGTAAAAGCAGTTTCAGACAGTATTATATTAAAAAATAACTGGGACAACATTTTACATTACAGTCCTTATTTTAGAGCGCTTGAAGTTTTATTGCAGGATTTGAAAGGAGAAATTATTTCGTCGTCTGAAGAACAATTTCAGGCAAAATTGCGCATTCCGGTCGAAATTGTAGATTCGAATGCCAATTTTAAGGAAACAATTTCCTGGAAGAACTTTAATTATCAGGATCAGTTGTCTGCAGATAAAAAATGCCTTTTGGTTTTTGGAGATCCGTATAATAATATTGCTGCCAATCAGATTTTGGAAAGTGATAAATACAATTTGATTTTCGAAAGTTCAATATCGAACCTAAATGCTATCATCAAACAGATTGAGATTTCGGCTTTGGTTTTTTATCAGGCAGAATTCTCCAGAGAGCTTATTAACTTTTTAAAACTAAATAAAGAAAATAACGCTGCAAAAATTCCTCTGATTTATGTTTCTGAAAATATTAATTATGAAGAGGACGAGCAATTATTAGAATTAGGCATTGATACGCATATTAAATTACCAGCTAGTGTATCCTTTATCAGTAAAAAGATAAATAGGTTAATTAATCAAAATATTGAGCCTCTTAAAGAGTACAAAATTCAGCAAAAGATATTTGAGATTCTGACGGAAGATAACCAACATATTACACCAAATGAAAAGCTTTTAAAAGAAGCTTTAGAAATCATAAAAGAAGAACTGCAAAATCCTTCGTTTAATGTCGAAATGCTGGTGGAGCAATTAGGAATTTCGAGAGTTAAATGTTATCGCTTGTTTAAAGAAACTTTGAATCAATCTCCTTCAGATATTTTAATGTCACTTCGATTGCAGAAAGCCGAGGTATTATTAAAAACTAAAAAATTAAACATCTCCGAAATAAGTTTTGAATGTGGTTATAACGATCCAAAATACTTTGGACGTTCTTTTAAAAAGTATTTTGGTAAAAGTCCGAAGGAATATAAAGAATATTCTTTGTAGCATTTTTGTTAGCCCTGTATTTGCAGAAAGTTAGCCTAATGTTAATGAACAAAATTCACCCTTTTTCGGTGTTAATTCTATCCTAAATTGAATTAAAAGTCCTCTTTTCAAAAACAAAAATCCTCCCTTTGGAGGTATCGTTAAGATACTTTTGGCAAAACAAAAAAAGTATTTTAAATGAAAAAAATTTATGCATTTCTAATTCTTGCCTTCGGATGTATGTCATACTCCTATGCGCAGATTAATGTATCAGGAATTGTAGTTTCTGATGTTGAAAAAGTGCCGGTTCCCGGAGTCTCTGTTTATATAAAAGGAGAACCAAAAGGAGCTGTTACAACAGATTTTGATGGAAATTTTAAAATTAAAGCACAACAGAATGAAGGTGTTTTGGTTTTTTCTTACGTTGGATTCCAAACAAAAGAAGTTTCTTTCTCAGGTACTCAAAAATTAACTGTTTCTCTAAAAGAAGAAGTGAGTACTTTAAATGAGGTAGTAGTAGTAGGTTACGGTTCTCAAAAGAGATCTGATGTAACGGGAGCTATTTCTTCTGTAAAAAATGAAAATTTTAATAAAGGAGTTGTTGCCAACGCAGGACAATTGATTCAAGGAAAAGTTGCTGGGGTGAATGTTGTTGCAGCTAGTGGTGAGCCAGGAGCTAATCAGGATATTATTATTCGTGGAGTTGGAAGTTTACGTTCTGGAACAACACCGCTATATGTAGTTGACGGATTTGCATTAGATAATTCTGGTACTGGTGTTGCTTCAAACCCTTTGAACTTTATCAATCCGCAGGATATCGAAAGTATTGAGGTTCTTAAAGATGCATCTGCTGCAGCGATTTATGGTGCAAGAGGAGGTAATGGTGTAATTGTAATTACAACTAAAAAAGGATCAAAAGGACAGAATAAAATCAACCTTTCGATGACAACGGGAGTTTCAACATTAGCAAACAAAGTGAATGTTTTTAGCGCTGATGAATTTAGAAGACAAGTTGCTGCCGTAAACGGAAACTTGCAAGATGGTGGAGCGAGTACAGACTGGCAAGATGAATTGACTAGAACTGGAGTTTCTCAAAACGTTAACTTATCGATGAGCGGAGGAACGGAGAAGTCAACTTATGCAGCATCTTTAGGTGCAGATAATCAACAAGGTATTTTAAAAAATAGTGATTTGAAACGTTATTCTGGACGTTTGAATTTAACTCAAAAAGCATTAAACGATAAGTTTAACATTGCTTTTAACATGACAGCAACAAAACTTGAAAATTCAAGACCAGATGCGAGAGGTGTTGTTGGAAGTATGTTGACAATGAACCCAACTGATGCAGTTTATGTAAATGGACAGCTTAATACAAACCTAAGTAATGATGCTGTAAATCCTTTAATTAGCCAGAGAATTTATTCTGACGAAACTGTAAACAATCGTATTTTAGCGAATATTTCTCCATCTTATGAAATTATAAAAGGATTAACTTATAAATTTAATTTAGGTGTTGATTATTCTATGTCTGAAAGAGACATTCAAGTGTTGCCATACACTACGAATACGAATACAACAGAAAGTACTTTAAACAATATTACTACTAATAATAGTAATACTTTATACGAAAATACCCTTACGTATAATTTTAATGTTAAAGCTCATAATTTCACAGTTTTAGCTGGTCAATCTTACCAAAAAACTCAGATTAATCAAAAGAATTATAACTTTAGAGGATTCCCAGATAATGGTGTTGAACCAAAGAATCAAATTGGAGCTGCAACTGAGCTTAGAAGCAAGTTTTCGACTGCTGTAGAGAATGAACTTCAGTCTTTCTTCGGAAGATTAAACTATGGATATGATAATAAATATCTTCTTACTGCGACCCTTCGTGCCGATGGATCTACTAAATTTGGTACAAACAATAGTTACGGATATTTTCCATCTGTTGCTTTGGGATGGAATATTACAAAAGAAGATTTCTTAAAAGATTCTGAAACGCTTAATAATCTTAAATTAAGAGCAAGTTGGGGACAAACTGGTGTTCAGGAAATTCCTTCTAAAAAGACGAAAACTAGTTATACAGAAAGTATTAACGGATATGATACTTATCCATTAGACCCATCTGCAACAGCTGTTGGTGATTATCCTTACGGTTCAATCTACACTCGTTTAGCTAATCCAGATTTACAATGGGAGGTTTCAACACAAACAAACATTGGTTTAGATTTTAGTTTATTCAATAATAGACTATCAGGTACTGTTGATTATTTCAACAAAGTTTCAGATAATATTTTATTAGAAGTAACACCTGTAGATCCTATTCAGCCTGCATCAACGTACTGGACAAATATTCCTAATATGGAAGTTGTAAACAACGGTATTGAGGTTGCTTTAGATTACAGTAGTGATAAAAGTAAAGATTTTTCTTATAGCGTTGGTGGAAACGTATCTTTTACAAAAAATAAAGTAAAAAATTCACCTTACAAAATATTGACAACTGGAGCTGCACAAGGAGGCGGACAAACCAATGCAACTATTAATGGAGTAATTAATGGACAGCCAATAGGTTCTTTTTATATGCTTGATTTTACAGGAATTGGTGCTGATGGTTTAAATCAATTTGCAGATACCAATGGAGATGGTTCTATTCTTGACAATGACCGTATCGTTGCTGGAAGTGCGTTACCAGATTATGTTTATGCATTTTACCTGAACTTGAAATACAAGAATTTTGATTTCGGAGCTAATTTTAACGGAGCTGGAGGTAATAAAATTTACAACCACGTTGCGATGACTTCTTTCAACAGAGGTAATTTGGCAAATTCATTTAATACTACAGACAGAGCTTCACAATATTTAAACGAAGCTTCTACGAACTCTAATACAGTTTCTACCAGATATTTGGAAGATGGTAGTTTCTTAAGATTAAATAATGCAACTCTGGGTTACAATTTAAGTCCAAAAACAATCGGACTTGGTGATGTAATGGATAACATTCGTCTATCAGTTACAGGACAAAATTTATTTGTAATCACAAAATACAGTGGTTACGATCCAGAAATTAATACTGGAACTCCAGTAAGTGAAATTCAGTCTTTTGGTATTGATTATTTCAGTTACCCAAGAGCGAGAACCATTGTATTTGGCTTAAACGTGGCATTTTAATCAAAAATAAAAAAACATGAAAAATAAAATAATAATAGCAAGTCTTACATTCAGTTTGTTTTTTAACTGGAGCTGTACTAGCTTAGACGAAAAAGTGCTGGACGAATCTTTAAATGGAGCCGGACAAGCAGAAGCAATCAGTGGTGCAATTGCTCCCGCTTATGGACAATTAAAATCAACTTGGTATCATACAAACAATTTTGGTTTGCAGTTAATTGCCAGTGATGAAGGTATTCTACCTTACAGAGGAGGAACAGATTGGTATGATGGAGGTAAATATTTAGCGGTACATGCTCATACTACAACAGCTACTAATGACTTGGTAACAAGTACTTGGAATGCGCTTACTAAAAATATTTCTAGAGCATTATCTGCTATTGAAGTACTAACTCCTCTTGCAGAAGCTGGAAATACAGAAGCTAAAGGAGCGCTTTACGAAATGAAAGCTTTAAGAGCTTACTTAAATATGCAGACGCTAGACAGTTGGGGAATTGTATTTAAAAAAGAATCTTCAGCTAGTACTTCAGAAATTCTTAGAGGTCAAGACGCAGTTTCTTATATCGAAAATGAATTATTGTCTGTTGCAGACGTTATTAATACAGATAAAGGACCTGGAAGAATGACACAAGCAGCAGTTTGGGGACTTCTTGCAAGATTGAATTTAAATGCAGCCGTTTATCGTGATCCTTATGGAACACCTTCATTTACAGCTGCTGATATGGATAAAGTTATTAAATACACAGATAATATTATCAACTCAGGAAAATTCAGTATGTCTCCTGAATATTTTGACTTGTTTGATGATTCTAATGATAAAAATAAAGAAATCATTTTTTCAATAGATCAACGTGGAGTTTTAGCTGATGAGCACAACCGTTGGGCATACTGGTCAATACCAGGTTCAATGTTCCCTAGACCAGAATCTATTAATGCTGACGGAACTGACGGTCCAGCTATTACATCAGATTTTTACCAAACTTGGGTTGATGCTTACGGATCTGTAGATCCTGCTAATGCTGATTCAAGATTTTATAAAAATAATGCTAAAGTGCCAGATAACTTAAAAGATCTTACAGGGCTTTCTCCATTAAATGATGAAAATCACTATTACTGTGTAAAAGCTGAAGAGTTTGAAATTGACAGAGGAATCATGAGAGGTATTCCTTGGGCTGCAAGAAAAGATAATAATGGTGCTTTTTATAGATGTGATACTGGATACAGAATCTATCCAGTTAAACAAATTAAAGGAAACGGACCTGATAAAAATGTTGGATACGTAAACCTTACTTTGAAAGTTGATTTTACAAAAGAAGGAAGTATGCACTATTCTGGTTACAGAGTTTCTAAATACCAATTCAGCCATACTTCTCCTGACGGAAATACATTTAGTAGTGTAGATATGGTATTGTTAAGATATGCTGAAATTTTTATGATGCGTGCTGAAGCTAAATTGAGAAAAGGAGATAACGCTGGTGCACTTGCTGATATGAATACAGTAAGAACTTCAAGAACGGCTCGTGCTCCAATTCCTGCTGCACTTCCAGCTATCAGTTTAGATATTTTATACAGAGAATATGGTTTTGAATTTTACTGGGAAGGTTTAAGAAGAACTACTCAAATTCGTTTCAGCCATTTTGAAGATAAATGGACTGAAAAAGCAGATGTAGATCCAAACAAAAGATTGTTCCCAATTCCTCAGGTAGCAATTGATGGAGCTTCTAACGTACCAGGATATTTAATTCAGAATAAAGGATACTAGTTTAAGTTTGTTTTTTTACGTTAAGTGTTGAAGACTGCTCTTTGTTTTATTTATTTTTTATAAGTAGGCAGTCTTCTTGTGTTAGTTGTTAAAAGCAGGGGAGTTTTGAACTTTTAAAACCCCCTGTTTTTTTTAATTCTAATTTTTAATTTTTTGAAAAGAATTTGTTTGGATTAAAAATCTGAACTGACAATTCTTTTTTTATTTATTGCCCTTTTTGCCCCACTCCCAATCTACCATTTTGTTCATTCAAAATACATTAATATAATCCAAATGAAAACATCAGTTTTATTCATCTGGTTGTCCCTCTTTTTTTGGGGAACACCGGGTAAGTTGCATTCTCAAAATCCGGTTAAAATACATTCGCACAACGATTACAATCAGGTAATTCCATTTTGGGATGCTTATTCAAACGGAGCCTCGTCTATAGAAGCAGATATTTTTCTAAAAGATAATAACTTATATGTTGCTCATAATGAGAAAGAAATAACTCCTGCAAGAACTTTAGAAGATTTGTATTTAAAACCGTTAGAAACGGCTCTAAAAATGAATTATAAAAAAGAGCAAAATTTATTTTTACTTATAGACATTAAAACAGAAGCTGAAGCAACTTTAAGCAAGCTTATTTCGATTTTAAAAAAATATAAAGCGATAATTGACAATAAGGATGTTAAAATCATTATATCTGGAAACAGACCTGATGCTGAAAGCTATACAAAATATCCATCTTTTATTTCATTTGATTTTCAGGAATTAGGAAAATCTGTCTCCAAAGAAAATTGGGAAAAAGTAGCGATGATCAGTGTCGATTTTAAAAAATACTCGGTTTGGAATGGCTTAGGAAGATTAACTCATGACGATTACAATAAAGTAAGTGCAGTTATTGCTAAAGCTAAAGAAACCAAGAAACCGTTTCGTTTTTGGGGAACTCCAGATACAAAAAGTGCATGGAAAGTGTTTTTGGAATTGGGTGTAGACATCATCAATACAGATTCTCCTTATAATTGTGTTCAGTATGCAAAGGCTTTACCTAAAAGACTTATAACGGCAAGTAATACTTCGCAAGTTTATAAACCAACTTATAAAACCGATCAAAAAGAAGTTCCTGTTAAAAATGTTATTCTTTTAATTGGAGACGGAAATGGTTTATCTCAAATATCTTCTGCTGTTTTGGCCAATAAAGGAGCATTATCTGTAACACAATTAAAAAGTGTTGGTTTTATCAAAACACAATCTGCAGATGATTTTACAACAGATTCTGCGGCGGCTGGAACTGCATTGGCAACAGGTCAAAAAACAAATAACAGAGCCATTGGAACCGATAGTTTAAAAAGACCAATTGCCAATATTATGGAAGTTTTACAAAAGAAAAACTACAGTACAGGTATCATTACAACTGATGAAGTAACGGGCGCAACTCCAGCATCTTTTTATGCTCATACAGAAGAAAGATCAAATACAGAAATAATTGCTAAAGATTTATTGAAAAGTAAATTGAATTTATTTGTTGGAGGTGGGGCTTCTACTTTTAAAAATACTTCAATTAACTCTAAATTTAAAGTATTGAATTCCGTTAAAGAATTAGAAACAGTAGCAAACGATACCATTGGAGTTTTTATTTCTGAAGGTAGAGTTCCGTCAGTTTTAGAAGGTAGGGGAGAATTATTAGCAGACGCTACAAAATACAGTCTTGATTTTTTAAACAAAAAGAAAAAACCTTTTTTCCTAATGGTTGAAGGAGCACAAATTGATAGTTTTGGACACGTAAATAATGTTGGCGGAATAGTAGCTGAAACAATTGATTTTGACACTGCCATTAGTCAAGCGCTTATGTTTGCAGATAAAAATGAAGGAACTTTGGTTATTGTTACAGCAGATCACGAAACTTCAGGATTTGCTATTCCGCAAGGAAATGTAAAAAAACGAATAATTGAAGGTGATTTTATAACTAATGATCATACGGCGACAATGGTTCCTATTTTTTCTTATGGACCACATTCGCAAGATTTTCAAGGTGTTTATGAAAACAATGAAGTGTTCACTAAAATACTTTCATTATTAAAATAAATTAAGAGTAGCTTTTAATACTCAAGAAATCAAAAGGAATGAAAAATACTAAATCTCTCATTTTTTCAGCAATCACTTTTCTTTTTGCCTTAAACAGCAATTCGCAAACCGTTCATCAATTCGTCGATCCAATGATTGGTTCAGAAGGTGTGGGAAGAGTTTTCGTAGGACCATCATGTCCTTACGGAATGGTAAAACCAAGTCCAGATTGTACTTCAAGTCCGAACAGTGGTTGGCTTCCAATGCCGAAAGAAGTAACAGGATTTAGTCAGGTTCACGTGAGTGGAACAGGAGGTGGTCCGAAATACGGGAACATCCAAATTATGCCTTTTTCTGGAGCTTTGGATAAAATGGATCAGACTTCTTTCAGAGCAGAAGAAAACGTGAAATTGGGTTATTATGAAACGGTTTTCAAGGAAAATAATATTAAAACTGAAATTACGACAGGAGAGAAAGTTTCATTTTATAGAATAACCTATCCAAAAAATAAATCAAAAGAATTAAAAATTGATCCAGGATTTTTCTTGGGAGAAGAAAAGATTCCAGATGGAAGAGAAGCCCAGCAGTTTGTCGGTTCTCAGATTGAAATCGTTTCAGATACTGAAGTAAGAGGTTACAGCCGAATCCGCGGAGGATGGAACAACGGTCGTGCTTACACCGTTTATTTTTGGGCGGTTTTCGACCAGCCGATTGCAAAATTCGTTACTTTCAAAGATGGAAAATTTTACAATGAAAAAGCGCAGTTTGATTCAGGAAAGAAAACAGGAACACTGCTTTCTTTTGGAAATGGAAAAGAAGAACTGAATGTGAAAATCGGAATCTCATTTTTAAGTGAATTAAAAGCAAAAAACAATATAGAAGTTGAGATTCCGCATTGGAATTTCAATGAAGTTTTGAAGACTTTAGAAAACAAATGGGAAAATCTGTTGAGCAGAATCCAGCTTTCTAAAGACACTTCAGACGAATACAAAAAAATGTTCTACACAGGTTTGTATCACACGATGATTATGCCTGTGAACCGAACAGGAGAAAATCCGTTATGGACGAACGATGAACCGTATTACGATGATTTTTATACGATTTGGGATACTTTTAGAACGTCAAGTCCGTTAATAACACTTATCGATTCCAAAAGAAAAGTTGAAATCATCAACGCGATGTTGAACATCTACAAACGTGAAGGTTACATGCCTGAAGGAAGAAGCGGAAATGATAACGGAAGAACTCAAGGAGGATCAAACGCTGAGGTTGTAATTGCCGATGCTTTTGTGAAAAACCTGAAAGGAATTGATTACGAACTGGCACTTAAGGCAATGCTAAAAGATGCCGAAGTTCCTCCAGGTGGAAACGAAGAAAAAGAGGGAAGAGGCGGATTAATTGATTATCTAAAATTAGGCTACGTTCCTTACGGCACCGATCGCGCAGGAAATAGAACCATCGATTATGCCTACAACGATTATAATATTGCAACGGTAGCCAAAGGTTTAGGAAAAACAGAACTTTACGAAAGATACATCAAACAAGCCGACAACTGGCAAAATCTGTGGCGTCCCGATTATGAGAATAATGGAGCAAAAGGATTTATTATGCCAAAAGACAAAAACGGAAACTGGCTGGATGATGTTGTTTTTGGAGAATCAAAAATCCAGAAACCGACTTTTAAATATACACCGGTTATTATCGAATCGCCTTGGTATGTTTGCCATTGGTGTGTGTTTTTCTACGAAGGCAATTCATGGGAATATTCATTGAGCATTCCGCATGATATTCCGGAGTTGGTTAAAAAATCAGGAGGAGAAAAAGCTTTCGAAAACAGATTAAATACTTTGTTTGATTCGAAATTATACAATGTGGCCAACGAGCCATCATTTTTGACTCCTTGTTTGTACCATTGGATTGGGAAACCGTATTTAAGCAGTGACAGAATCAGAACGATTATTAAAAACAGTTTTAATGCGTCTCACAACGGACTTCCAGGAAACGACGATTCAGGAGCGATGTCTTCATGGCTGGCTTTCCACATGATGGGATTATATCCGAATGCAGGACAGCCGTATTATTTGATCAATACACCTTTGGTAACAGAAAGCACCATGCAGCTGGAAAATGGCAAAAGTTTCAAAATCACAGCCAAAAAAATGAGTGAGGAAAACAGATATATCAAATCGGCTTCATTAAACGGAAAAGCGTTCAACAAAGCATGGATTTCTCATGATGATATTATGAACGGCGGAGAATTGATTCTAGAAATGGATTCAAAACCTTCAGCTTGGGGAACAACGATTTTACCTCCAAAAAAATAAAATGATAAACAAGATGAAAAATATAATCATAACATTCCTGTTTTTTGCATTTTATCAAACGGGAATAGCTCAAAATTACATTCCGACATTAAAAAATAATACAGAACTGCATTATGTCTGCAAACTTCACGGACAAACCAGAACTTTACAACTTACAGCAGAAACTTCAAATAATACGCTAGCTTTTAAACTCGAAACCAGAGGCGTAAAAAGTAAGATTGTGATGCTTCCAGAAGCTGTCAAAAACGGAACAGATTTGAGTTTTAATCAAGGAGAATCTGCACCTGTTTTAAACTTAAAACCGACAGAAACCTTTTTTATGATTTCGCAGTCTGCTTATCAGGATTTGATAAAAAACGGTTCTTTCCTATATAATAAAACAACCTATGTTTTGGACAAAAACGAAGATCCGAATGGTTTTTCGCTTGACGGAAAAACTGTAGAAGTTTTACATGTAATTGCACAAATCGATGAAACCGAAATGTGGATCATCAAAAATCCAGAGTTTCCATTAATTTGTAAAATCATTAAAAATCCGTTAGGCATTAATCCGACATTAGTAAAAGTAGTCGACAAGTAAGAAGATTTCAGAATAACATAATAATTTAAAGAACAGCGCCCCCAACTGTTCTAGTAGCCCGCCAGTTTTATTTAGTAACGGCGGGCTGCTGCGTTTCTATACTTTGGAGTAAAAGGTCCAAAATATTCTGATTGTCTTTTATTTAGTAAGGTAACATCACTTTATTGAACCACAAAACGTCCCAACTACAGAAAGAATATGTCTATATTTTTGATTGATTTGTCCATTTTAAAAAAATACAGGATGTGTAATTTTATTTTCAATTCAGAAATCAGTTTTTTTTATTTTGAGTTTCTGAATTAGGATTAGTAATTATTAGTAAATTTTTGTTAGTTTTTATTTGAGTGGGAGATTAATGAGAGCGATTAATCTCCCTTATTTTTTATTCATGAATTAAGATAGTTTAATAAATATATGATTTATATGAAAAGTGAGAATTTTAAATTTAAAAAAGGCGATTCCATAAAAAGAGCTGTAATGCTTTCTTTGCTCTTATTTTTTGGTTCGGTTAAAGCATTTTGTCAGAACCAGGAACAGACAAAAAGCGCTTTTGGAGTAATTGAAAGGCTTGTTGGTAATCGAGCCACTGAGTTCGAGTTGAGTATTGTTGAAAACAAGAATAACAAATCGGATTGGTTTGAAATTGAAACTACGGATAATCATGTAAAAATAAAAGCATCAAACAATACTGCAATCTGTTATGCGGCTTATAACTTTCTGAGAGACATTGGAGCCGTTTTAGTAAGTTGGGAAGGAAATAGAGTGAATCTTCCTAAAGCATGGCCGAAATATTCAAAAAAAGGAGATACTCCTTTTCAATATAGAGAATACCTAAATGCCTGCACTTTTGGCTACACAACACCGTGGTGGGACTGGAAACGCTGGGAACAAGAAATCGACTGGATGGCATTGCACGGAATCAATCTTCCGACGGCTATGGAAGGTCAGGAAGCAGCTTGGCAGGAATTATGGAAAGAATACGGTTTGACGAATACACAATTAGCGTCACATTTTGCAGGACCTGCTTATTTACCATGGCAACGAATGGGAAATATTAATAGTTTGGAAGGACCATTGCCACAAGAATGGTTTGTTAAAAAAGAAGAACTTCAAAAGAAAATTTTAGAGAGAATGCGAGCTTTAGACATGCATCCTGTGGTTCCTGCTTTTAGCGGTTATGTTCCAAAAGCTTTCGCCGAAAAACATCCTGAGGCAAAAATCACCGAATTGAAATCATGGTCTGGAGGCGGTTTTGCCAGTACTTTTCTGTTAGATTCAAAAGATCCTCTGTTTAAGAAAATCGGAAAACGTTTTATTGAAATTTATACTAAAATGTATGGAAAGTCTAATTTCTATTTAGCTGATTCTTTTAATGAGATTGAACCTCCGGTTTCTGAACATAATAAATATGAAGAACTTTCAAATTACGGAAGCGCTGTTTATGAAACTATAAATGAAGCACAACCAGGCGCAACTTGGGTGATGCAAGGATGGCTTTTTGGCGATAATAAAGAATTCTGGACCAAAGAAGCAACAAGCGCATTTTTAAGTAAAGTTCCAAATGATAAAGTAATGGTTCAGGATTATGCCAACGACAGGTATAAAGTTTGGGAAACTCAGGAAGCTTTTTATGGCAAACAATGGACTTACGGTTATGTACATAATTATGGAGGATCAAATCCTGTATATGGAGATTTGAGTTTTTATAAAGACGAATTGACCAGTTTACTGAAAAATCCAAACAAAGGAAATGTAGTAGGTTATGGGGCAATGCCTGAAGGTTTAAATAACAATTCAGTTGTTTACGAATATATATATGATCTTCCGTGGAGTAAAGGAGAACAGCCAATAAATGACTGGATGACCAAATATCTAAATGCAAGATATGGTCAAACAACTTCTAAACCTGTAATGCAGGCTTGGGAATTATTACTAGAATCTGTTTATAATGTAAAATACTGGGAAACTCGTTGGTGGAATGATTGGGCTGGAGCGTACTTGTTTTTTAAACGTCCAACAGTCACCATTACAACATTCAAAGGAAATCCTGGAGATAAGAAAAAGTTGAAAGAGGCTTTGGATATTTTAAGTAAAGAAGCAAAAAAGTACGATAAAAAGAATCTTATTCAGTATGATTTAATTGATGTGACAAGACATTATTATTCGCTTTCTATTGATGAAGATTTGATTGAATGTGTAAAAGCCTATCAGAATAAAGACATTTCTAAAGGAGATCAGCTTTTCAAAAAGATAGAAAAACAAGCTTTAGATATCGATAAAGTAATGTCAGGACAACCATTAAATAACGTCGATCAATGGGTGAAATCAGCTTCTGATTATGGAAGTTCGCCTGAAGTTTCTAAGTTATATGCAAAAAATGCCAAAACCTTAATTACGCTTTGGGGCGGAGAAGGTCATTTAAATGATTATGCTTCGAGATCTTGGCAAGGAATGTATAAAGGATTTTACTGGCCAAGATGGAAAATGTTTTTAGAAGCCCTAAAAAAATCAGCTGTAAATAATACTTCATTTGATGAAACCAAAGAAAGAGAATCAATCAAAAATTGGGAAATTAAATGGACAGAACAAAATTAATACAATACTTAATTACGATTAATACGTATATAAACTAAAAATTAACTTATTCTTTTAACTTAAACTTAAATTATGCCAAAAAATACGATATGAAAAAGTACCGAAATCGTTTTATTAGTAAGTATTTGATTATAGAATTTTAGAAAAATAACCTTGCGAAGCCTTACTATCACTGACTTTATAGAAATTATCCATGTTTATGAATAACATGTCCATTTGTTAACATTTCTTTAGCACTAATTTCGTCAATACTATTTAACCAATTAACCAATATCACAATGGAAAAACTTAAACTTTTATTATTAGCCTTCTTCTTTGGCTTCTCAATTAATACCTGGGCACAAAAAACAGAAGTGACCGGTGTAGTTTTAGATGACAAAGGCATTCCACTGCCAGCCGCCAATGTACTAGAGAAAGGTACAACGAATACAGTAACAACAGATTTTGATGGAAAATTTAAATTTTCGGTTTCAAATAAAAATGCAACATTAGTCTTTTCTTTTATTGGATTTGAAGATCAAACTTTAAAATTAGACGGAACAAAATCTAATTATTCAATTAAACTACAATCTGCTACAAATAATCTTGAACAAGTTGTTGTAGTAGGATACGGAAAAGGATCTCGTAAAAACCTGACCACTTCTGTAACTTCTGTTAAAGCAGAAGATTTAAACAGAGGAGCAATTAGTGATGTGGGTCAGCTTTTACAAGGTAAAGTTTCTGGTTTAAATATTTCGTCAAGCGGTGACCCGACAAAAACGGCTTCTGTGGTTTTGCGTGGAGCTTCTACATTAAATAGTTCGCAAGGACCTTTTTATGTAATCGATGGAATTCCGGGAGTTGATATCTCAGTAATCTCTCCGGATGATATTGCAACTATTGATGTTCTTAAAGATGCGGCTGCAACAGCTATTTATGGTAACAGAGCAGCAAATGGAGTTATCATGGTTACAACTAAAAAAGGAAGTAAAGGTAGAACTCAAGTTGCCTATAATGGATATGTAGGTTGGGAAGAAGTTTCAAACAATCTGGATATGATGAATGCAGATCAATTGAGAGCTTTTACAACTAAAAACAATTTGAATTTTACTCCAGAAAATGATAAAGGTGCTAACACAAACTGGCAGAAAGAAATTTTAAGACCAGGACGCGCGGCATCAAGCAGCCACAACTTGTCTATGAGTGGTGGTGGAGATCACGGAAACTATACAGCAAGTATTACTTCTCTTAATAAAGAAGGGGTTTTGCAGAAAAGTGATTTCTCTCGTATCATTGCTCGTTTATCTGTAGAACAATATGCTTTTGATGATAAGGTTAAATTTGGTTTGAATGTTACTAATTCTAGTACAAAATATCAAAATGTACCACAACGTAATACGGTTCTTTTACAAGCAGCAAGTTATCTTCCGATTTCTCCAGTAAAAAATGCTGACGGAAGTTATTTTGAAAATTTTGTTAGTACGGGATATTTTAACCCAGTGGCTTTGATTCAACATGGTACTGATGAAACTAAAACAGATAACCTTGTAGGTAACCTTACTGCAGAAGTAAAACTTCCATTTGGATTTACTTATAATTTAAATTTAGCACATCAGAGATTAACAGCAACTCACGGAGAGTTCTATGATAGTTATTATTCACAATACAATAGTGCGAACTTTTACAACAATCCAGATCCACCTTTGACAAAAACATTGGTTAACTTTGGTGTAAATGGTGCAGCATTAAGAAATTCATATGAGACTAGAAACAATATTATTGAAAGTTTCTTAACTTGGGATAGAACTTTTGGTTCTCATAAAATAAAAGTAGTTGGAGGTTATTCTTGGCAAGAAAATACTTTAGGAGACGGATTCCAAGCTACAACAACGAACTTTCCTGTAGACAATGTTGGATATAACAACTTAGCTTTAAGTAATTATACTTCAGTTAATGGTTATGTAGTAAATTTTGGA
Organism: Flavobacterium sp.; assembly: GCF_036405015.1. Classification (GTDB taxonomy): domain Bacteria; phylum Bacteroidota; class Bacteroidia; order Flavobacteriales; family Flavobacteriaceae; genus Flavobacterium. Next base: position 22,457 of record NZ_DASWYK010000182.1, read on the forward strand.
GATAGTAAAGCGTATCAAAAAACACGTTTAATTGCTTATTTCGCTCGTTTAAATTACAATTTTAACGATAAATATCTTTTACAAGGATCAATCAGACGAGATGGTGGATCAATGTTTGGAGAAAATAATAGATGGGGATACTTTCCTTCTGTAGGGGGTGCGTGGAGATTAGACAAAGAGAATTTCATGAAAAATCAAAGTTTCTTTAGTGATTTAAAATTACGTGGAAGCTGGGGGGTAACAGGAAACTCATCTGGATTTAATGCTTACACAGCGCAGTTTATCTCTGGAAGTTTAGGAACTTTCTATTATAACGGACAACAAATTGGAGCTTACGGACCTAACCAGGCAGCTAACCCTGATTTGAAATGGGAAAAAACAGCGACAGCAAACATTGGACTTGATTTCTCTATCTTAAAAGGAAAAGTAACAGGTTCTGTTGACGTGTACGACAAGAAAACAACAGACATGATTTTCAACTACAATGTGAATCCAGTATTAGTACCAGTAGGATCAATTGTAGCAAATGGAGGAACAATGTCTAATAAAGGTATTGAGGTTAGCTTAAGCACAACTCCTGTAAAAACTGCAGATTTCAGCTGGACAACTAACCTGAACTTAGCTCATAACAAAAATGAGATTGTGAAATTAACTAGTCCATTCTTTGTTGGAGGAGATTCAATTCGTCGTGTACAACCTGACGGAGGCGGACAAACAGGAAGTACTTTACAAATCTTTAAAGAAGGAAAACCTCTAGGACAATTCTTTACATTGAAATATGCAGGAAAAAATGCTGCCGGAGTTTCTCAGTATTATGACAAAAATGGTGATTTGACTACTACACCACAAATTGGAGTAGATTATCATTATGCAGGAAGCGCACAACCAAAATTATTAGTAGGATGGGCAAATAATTTTCAATACAAAAAATTTGATTTAAGTATTTTCTTCAGAGGAGTATTTGGAAACAAAATTTTCAATGCAACTCGTGCAGATTTATTCAGACCAAGTACAGCAATGACCACTAATATTTTAGTTGATGCTGGAAATGAGTCACCAAACGACTTAAACGCTTATAGATACTCAGATCGTTTTATAGAAGACGGTAGTTATGTAAGATTAGACAACATGACTTTAGGATATAATTTTGGTAAAGTAGGAAGGTACATTAGTGGTATACGTATTTATCAAACCATAAACAATGTATTTGTAATTACTAAATACAAAGGAATTGATCCAGAAGTTGAACAAGGAGGAACAGCTCCAGGTGTAGATTCAAATAACTTCTATCCAAAGACCAGAACGTATATGTTCGGTTTAAATGTGATGTTCTAAAAATTAAATGCTAAAAATTATGAAAAAGATATTAAAATATTTAGGGCTTCCGGTACTTATGGCCGGTTTAGTATGGTCTTGTGATGATCTTGATGTGCCTATTACAACCCAATTGACACCTGAAGTATTTCCTCAGAATTCAACACAATATATTCAGACAACCGGACCTGTTTATGCAGCTTTCCGTGGTGAGTTTTCATTCGCTTGGTGGTGGTCACAATCTTTATCTACAGATGAGGCTATTTTACCAGCAAGAGGAGGTAACTGGTTTGATAACAGAAACTATATTGCCATGCACTTTCACGATTGGAATGCCGATAACGGTATTGTAGGAAGTCTTTGGGACTGGTCATCTAAAGTAATCGGAACCAGTAATCAGGCGATTTCAATTTTAAGACAAACAATGCCTGAAGGTGCAGATAAAAAGACTTTGATTTCGGAGTTAAAAACAATGCGTGCTATTTCCTATTTCATGTTAATGGATAGCTACGGAGATGTACCTTTGGATACTGTATATGGTGATTTTACATCGCATGCTAAAACACCAAGAAGAGAAGTATTTAATTTTATTGAAAGCGAATTAAAAAGCGCGGTTCCTAATTTAAATCCTGCTTCAGGAGTTGCAACTTACGGAAGACCAAACAGACAAACAGCTAATGCAATGTTGGCTAAATTGTACTTGAATGCCGACGTATATACAGGAACACAACGTTATAATGACTGTATTGCAGCTTGTGATCAGGTAATTAATTCAGGTTTGTATGCTGTTGAGCCAAGAGCAACTTATTTGCAAATGTTTTATCCAACTAACGGACCATTGATGAAAGAGTTCATCTTTGCAGTTCCTTACGATCCGGCAGCGGTTACAGTTGGTTTCAACGGGCAAATGTATCATGCACGTTATGATGTGCCTCGTTCTGAAAGAACAAAATTTGGACTTCCTTTCACGCCAAGTGCACCAAGAAGTACACTTCCTGAATTTTACGCTTACTTCAATGATGTAAATGATATTCGTAACAGACAATGGCTTACAGGACTTCAATTTATGAATGATGGTGTTACACCAGTAACCGTTACTACAACTAAAAAAGGATACGATCAGTTTTATACAGGAGCTGATGGTGGTGCAGCGTATACGTATCAGGTAAATTTAACACCAGATATTATTCCTCGTCAAAGTGTTCCTTTGTTTGACCTAGGAAACGACGAAATTGCTTGGAATATGGGATATAGAAATATTAAATTCTATCCAGATGCAACTTCAACAAACCGTAATCAAAAGAACGACGTTCCTTTCTTAAGATATTCAGATATTCTTTTAATGAAAGCAGAATCAATCCTACGTGGGGGAACTGTTACTTTAGGACAAAGTTCAGATGCATTAGTAAATATGGTTCGTTCTAATCGTACAACATCTGCAGCTTTAAGCGGTGTAACTTTAGAAGAACTTTACAAAGAAAGAAGCCGTGAATTTACATGGGAAGCTTGGCATAGAAATGATATGATTCGTTTTGGAAAATATGAAGGATCATGGGGATACAAAACCAATGCAGATGTTTACCGTAGAGTTTTCCCAATTCCAACAAACGCGATGGTCTTAAATCCGGCTCTTACTCAGAATGACGGATATTAAAAAATAAGAATTTAGTTAAGTACGCATTGTAACCATTTAATTTTAAAAAGGAGAGGAGCGTCAAAAATCCTCTCCTTTTTTACTAAAAAGAAAACTGGTTTTTATTTGCTCATGAGAGCCAGTTCAGTTTCAGTTTCATTTTTGAATGAACAAAGCTTAATTGAATGCCGTTTCATAAAGCAAGGAAAGATTAAGCTTTGTAACATTCTATCAATTTGAGAATAAGTAATTCTCACTTAAATCCTATTGACTTATATTTTCGATTTAGCAATAAATCAATACAAACACAATCCAGTCTAAAAACCATTGCCCATCAACAAACAGAATAAATGGAATTAAAGAAAATCTTAAAAATAGGACGTATTGGAATAGGTTTAACGCTTATTTTTTTAGTGTCATGCAACGCCCAGAAAGCAGTTTCTTTACAAAAGAAGCAAATCTCAGATCTGGTATATCCGTTGTTGGACACTGAAAATTCAAGATGGTTTTACTTCTCTTCTGCAAGTCGTCCGTTTGGAATGGTAAATCTAAATCCCGACACCGAGATCAAAGGGGATTGGGGAGGTGGTTATAAATATACTACAGATACAGTAAAAGGTTTTAGCCACGTTCACGAATGGCAGTTATCGGGTGTGTCGGTAATGCCTGTAACAATTTCAACAAAAAACAAAGCAGGTATTTTTAAAGACTTTTATTCAAAATTCAGTCATAAAACAGAAATTATAACGCCAGGATATCATTCCTTAAAATTAGACAGATATCAAATACAAACAGAATTAACCAGCACGCCAAGAGTCGGTTTTCATAAATATACTTTTCCAGCAAAGGCACAAAAAGCAGTTCTTTTTAATTTGAATACGGTTTTAGGGCCTTGTGACAATACGAATGGGAAATTAGAAAAAAGCAACGATTACGAACTTTCAGGTTCATTAGTTTTAAGTACCAATTTCAGACGTCCAAAACCGTTGACTGTATTTTTTAAAGTTAAAACAAAACAGCCAATTGCTTCTGTTGAAAAAGACAACACGACGGGCAATTATTTGGTTTATTTTAATGAAAAAACACCAACGATATTGATGAAAGTCGGGATTTCGTATACTTCGGTTGAGAATGCCAATAATAATATACAAACCGAATTACCAGATTGGGACTTTAACAAAACAGTTAGTGATTCCAAAAAAGAATGGAGTGATTTATTAGGAAGAATAAAAATTGAAGGAGGAACAGCAACCGATCAAAGAAGATTTTACACCGATCTATGGCATGCCCTGCAAGGGAGAAAAACGATCAGTGATGCAAATGGAGCCTATCCTGATAATACAGGGGACAAATTCAGGGTGGGACATTTGCCATTAAATGCAGACGGAAAACCAAAATTCAACCATTACAATTCAGATGCTTTTTGGGGCGCACAATGGACGATCAACAATCTTTGGGGATTAGTTTATCCTGAAATTATGGAAGAATTTGTGTATTCATTAATGCAATATTACAAAGACGGGGGAATCATTCCGCGTGGGCCTTCAGGAGGTAACGATACATATGTAATGACAGGAGCTTCAACGACACCTTTTATTGTTAGTGCCATTCAGAAAGGAATTGTAAAAGAAAATTTAGAAGATATTTATATCGCGCTCAAAAAAAATCATATGCCTGGCGGTATCATGGAAAAAGCGGGCTATGAACACAATACCAATATTGGTGGTGGATTAAAATATTATCTAGATAAAGGTTATGTGCCGTATCCGCTTCCAGAAGGTAATTTTGGAAGTCACGAAGACGGAGCCAGCCAGACTTTGGAAAATGCTTATCAGGATTGGACTTTAGCGCAATTGGCAAAAAAACTAAACCACGAAGAGGATTATCAATATTTCATGAAAAGAGCCAAAAACTATCAGAATGTTTTTGATCAATCTATTGGATGGATGCGTCCGAAAAATGTAGAAGGAAAATGGCGTGAAAATTATGATCCGTACCAATATGAAAACGGTTTTATAGAAGCAAATGGAGCGCAATCAACTTGGTTTGTACCACATGATATTGATGGTTTGGCCGATTTAATGGGAGGAAAAGAAAAAGCAGTTACTAAATTAAATCAACAGTTTGAAACTGCTAAAAAGCAAAATTATACTTCTGGTACATCTCATGATGCAGAATTGCACCCAGAGTTCAGCCGAATTCCGGTCAATTTTGGAAATCAGCCTTCTATGCAGACTTCGAATATTTTTACATTATTAGGAAGACCAGATTTAACGCAATATTGGACCAGAAATGTTGTAAAAGCAACTTTCAGCGGATTATCACCAGCAACAGGTTATAATGGCGACGAAGATCAAGGACTAATGGGAAGTTTGAATGTTTTACTAAAATTAGGTTTATTTCAAATGAATGGAGGAACAGACAAAGATGCTGTCTATCAAATTGGAAGTCCGATCTTCAATAAAATTTCAATTGATTTAAATCCGAAATATTATACAGGAAAAACATTTGTCATTAAAGCCAATAATAACAGTCCTGAAAATGTGTATATAAAAGACATTAAATACAACAATAAAGAGGTAAAAGATTTTACACTGTCGCATCAGGAAATTACCAATGGAGGCGAATTAGTTTTAGAAATGTCGAAGTAAAATTTTCTGCCACAGATTCCACAGATTAAACGGATTACTTTCAATCGTAGTAAAAAATCATTTTAATCCTTTTAATCAGTGGCAAAAAAAAAAATTAGTTCTTAAAGAAAAGATAAGTAATGAAAATATACGGTAAAAATATACTTTTAGGAATATCATTTTTGTTTACAATATTCATCAACGCTCAAACCGTTCATCAATATGTCGATCCAATGATTGGTTCCGAAGGCGTGGGGAGAGTTTTTATTGGTCCGTCATGTCCTTACGGAATGGTAAAACCAAGTCCAGATTGTACTTCAAGTCCGAACAGCGGTTGGCTTCCAATGCCTAAAGAAGTGACAGGATTCAGTCAGGTTCACGTGAGCGGAACAGGCGGAGGCCCGAAATACGGAAATATATCCATAATGCCGTTTTCTGGAGCTTTAGATAAGATGGATCAGACTTCTTTCAGAGCAGAAGAAAACGTGAAATTGGGTTATTATGAAACGATTTTCAAGGAAAACAACATTAAAACTGAAATCACGACAGGCGAAAAAGTTTCATTTTACAGAATAACTTATCCAAAAAATAAATCAAAAGAATTAAAAATTGATCCAGGATTTTTCTTGGGAGAAGAAAAGATTCCAGATGCCAGAGAAGCACAACAGTTTGTAGGTTCTCAGATTGAAATTGTTTCAGATACCGAAGTAAGAGGTTACAGCAGAATTCGCGGAGGATGGAACAACGGACGCGCTTACACCGTTTATTTCTGGGCGGTTTTCGATCAGCCAATTGCAAAATTTGTCACTTTTAAAGACGGAAAATTTTATAATGAAAAAGGACAGTTTGATTCAGGAAAGAAAACTGGGGCATTATTTTCTTTCGGAAACTCTGGAAAAGAAGAATTAAATGTCAAAATCGGAATTTCATTTTTAAGCGAATTAAAAGCGAAAAATAATATAGAAGTCGAAATTCCACATTGGAATTTTAATACTGCTTTAAGCACTTTAGAAAATAAATGGGAAGACTTATTAAGCCGAATCAAATTATCGGATGATACTTCTGTAGAGTACAGAAAAATGTTCTACACGGGATTGTATCATACGATGATTATGCCTGTAAACCGAACAGGAGAAAATCCGTTATGGACCAACGACGAGCCGTATTATGATGATTTTTATACGATTTGGGACACCTTTAGAACTTCAAGTCCGTTAATCACATTGATTGACAGCAAACGAAAAGTAGATATTATCAATGCAATGCTTAATATTTACAAACGTGAAGGTTATATGCCAGAGGGAAGAAGCGGTAACGACAACGGAAGAACTCAAGGAGGATCTAACGCTGAGGTTGTAATTGCCGATGCTTTTGTGAAAAATCTGAAAGGAATAGATTATGAACTGGCTTTACAGGCCATGATTAAAGATGCTACAGTTCCACCTGGAGGAAATGAAGAACGAGAAGGACGTGGCGGACTTATAGATTATCTAAAATTGGGATACGTTCCTTACGGCACCGATCGCGCAGGAAACCGAACTATCGATTATTCATACAATGATTATAATATTGCGACAGTAGCCAAAGGTTTAGGAAAAACAGAACTGTACAATCAATACATAAAACAAGCTGAAAACTGGCAGAATTTATGGCGTCCAGACTATGAAAATAACGGAGCAAAAGGATTTATTATGCCAAAAGACAAAGATGGAAATTGGCTGGATGATGTCGTTTTTGGAGAATCTAAAATCCAGAAACCGACTTTTAAATACACCCCTGTTATCATCGAATCACCTTGGTATGTTTGCCATTGGTGCGTGTTTTTCTATGAAGGAACTTCTTGGGAGTATTCATTTAGTTTGCCACATGATGTTCCAGAACTGATAAAAAAATCGGGCGGTGAAAAGGCTTTCAAAAAAAGATTGGATATTTTCTTTGACAACAACTTATTTAACGTTGCCAACGAACCTTCATTCTTAACACCTTGTTTGTACCACTGGATTGGGAAACCATATTTGAGCAGTGAGAGAATCAGAACGATTATCAAGGATAATTTCAACACTTCAAGAGAAGGACTTCCAGGAAACGACGATTCTGGAGCAATGTCTTCGTGGCTCGCTTTCCACATGATGGGATTGTATCCAAATGCTGGACAGCCTTATTATTTAATCAATACGCCTTTGATAAAAGAAACAGTTATGAAATTAGAAAATGGTAAAAGTTTTAAAATCACGACTAAAAAAATGACTGATAAAAACAGATACATCAAAACGGCTTTATTAAATGGAAAACCATACAATAAAGCATGGATTTTACATGATGATATTAACAATGGTGGAGAACTGATTTTAGAAATGGATTCAAAACCTTCAGCTTGGGGAACTACAATTTTACCACCAGCAAAATAAAACGATAAACAAGATGAAAAATATACTTTTAATGATCCTTTTCTGCATTGTTTATCAGAAAGGAATTTCTCAGAACTACATTCCAACATTAAAAAATAATACAGAACTGCATTATGTCTGTAAGCTTCACGGACAAACAAGGACCTTAAAGCTTACCGCCGAAACTTCAAATAATACGCTAGCTTTCAAAATAGAAACCAGAGGCGTAGATGGCAAAATCGTCATGCTTCCTGAAGCATTAAAAAACGGAACTGCATTAAGTTTTAATCAAGGAGAATATGAACCCGTTACAAACTTAAAACCAACCGAAACATTTTTTATGATTTCGCAGTCGGCTTATCAGGATTTGATCAAAAAGGGTTCTTTCGTTTATAACAATACAACTTATGTTTTGGATAAAAGTGAAGACAAAAATGGAGTTTCTATTGATGGAAAAACCATAGATGTACTGCATGTAAAAGCTCAGATTGACGAAACCGAAATGTGGATTCTAAAAAATCCAGAGTTTCCTTTGATCTGTAAAATCATCAAAAATCCGTTAGGAATTAATCCAACATTGGTAAAAGTTGTAGACAAATAAAGAGTTATATTTTTTCATTAATAAAGAAAGTATCATGAAACATCATATGAGCCGTGGGGAATTCATCAGATTGAGCAGTTTGTCGTTAGGAGGTGTTTTAATGAGCAATACGCTTTTAGCAAATGATTTTTTTGCAAATGAGATAGCTTCAAAAGAAGATCTTCAATTAATGAAAAAACTAATTCAGAACAATGATGCAAAAGTCAAAAGTTTACTGAACCAGCCATCACAAGATCCGTCTATCAGAATAAGTAATTTTCGAGGCATTGCAAATACTATAACTGTAATGTCTGCTTCTTTATGTAATTATGGTTCAGTATATTATAAGTCTCCCATTTTAGTCGAAAAAATGAATGAGGCAATAAATATTTTGTTGAAAGATCAATATAGCGACGGAACTTTAGACGCAGGAGGAAATAGACAATCTCCGCCTGATACCGCTTTTATTTTAGAATATATATGTCCAGCCGCAGTTTTATTAAACAAAAGTAAACAGCGAGATTTGACAGAACTTCGCGAAAAAATAAAGAAATTCATTCTAAATGCGGGCGAAGCAATGATAACAGGAGGTGTGCATACGCCAAATCATCGATGGGTTATTTGCGCCGCTTTAGCGAATATTAATTCACTTTATCCAGATGTTCGATATGTGAACCGAATTGATGAATGGCTTGCTGAAGGAATCTATCTTAACGAAGACGGCCATTATTCGGAACGAAGCGGTATTTATTCGGCTGTAATAGATAAAGCTTTAATTACGATGGCAAGATTACTAAAGAGACCGCAATTGCTGGAAATCGTAAACAAAAACCTGATTACTTATTTTTATTATACCGAAACAAACGGCGATTTGGTTACGGTCGATTCGAAAAGACAGGACCAGTTTATGGCTTTAAAAGTGACAAAATTTTACTGGCAATATCGTTATATGGCTATTCGTACCAATAATCCGATGTTTGTTTATATGGTAAATCTGATTGAGAAACTTCCAGAATTTACAAGTGATATTTTATCAGATTCGCTGGCTTTTTTTATGGAAAATGAAACGCTTCAAAAACAAGTTCCTACTGAAAGCAATGTTGCAAATGATTTCGAAAAGTTTTTTGTTCTTTCGAATTTAGCAAGAATCAGAAGAGAGAAAACTTCCATTACGTTGTTTGGAGGAAACGACCAGCCAGTTCAAATTGTATCAGGAAGGTCATCAAATCCTAATTTTTTAATGTTTAGAAAAGGAGAAGCGATTTTAAAATACATGCGCCTTTCCACTTCCTTTTTTAGAATGGGATATTTCAGCAGTAACGGAATCGTAAAAGAAGGAAACAAATACATTTTGACCGAAACCAAAGAAGCAGATTATTATCAGCCTCTTGCCACTCAATATCAAAAATCAGATGGAGATTATAAATTATCGGAATCACCAGACGGAAGATTTTGGAACAAAATGGATTTTGAGTCGAGAACAAAAAGCAATGTCAAAAAACAAATTACAGTAATTGAGATTACCGAAAATAACGGAGCCTTAAGTTTAGATTTTAAAGTAGATGGACCGCCAAATGTGGAAGTAACCATCGAAATGTGTTTCAATGAAAAAAGTATTGTAAGTGGCGCAATAACAGATGAAAAGAATAATTATTTCCTGAAAACCAGTTTTGGAGAAGTTGCTGAAGCTGGAGATTCCATAAAATTTGGCCCAGGAAAATGCGAACATTTTAATATCGAAAACCTCGAAAGTGAGCAATATACCTATCATCAGGGAAGTTTACGAACCAATGGAGAGCATGTTTACATAACCGGATTCACACCTTTTCATCATCAGATGACAATTTCTTAAGATTAAATTGAAATTCTTGGTAGATTATAAAAGTTGTTTTTAAATTTACGGAAATTACATCTAACCTATAATATTTAAAAATTATGAAATTATCTATCGTAGCCTCTTTACTTTTCTGCGGCATTTGTTTAGGACAAAATAATACAGACACTAGTTTGTATATGAAGTCTGATAAAATTACTTATTTAACAGATATTGGCTCAGAATCAGGGGATTTATATAAAACGATTGGGCACCACGGCCCAGCAGTTGAAAACGAGTGGATGGCATTGCGAATTTATTTCAGTGATAAAGTAGCTATCGATGTGTACAATAAAGCAAAACAAGGTCTGGAATTAAAAAAAGCAAATTGGTACCCAACACCAGAACAGCAAAAAGAAGGATGGGGAGCAGATTATTATAAAGTAGCATCGACTGTAGGTTTAGGAGGTGTAAAACTTTGGGATGGAGAAAAATTAGTACCGTTAAATCCGGTAACGAATCGTTTGGCTCGTGTGGGTAAAACAGAAAATACTTCTTGGATGGAGATGATTTCAAGAGGCGTTCCATACAAAGGAAAAAAAGTAGATATTTTAGTTCGCGTAACTGTGTTTTCTGGAAAAAGAGAAGCAAAAGTAGAGGCGGTTTCTTTAACTGGAGAAAAAGTACAATTTGCAACTGGAATCAATTACTTTAAAGATTTTGGAGTAAAAAAAGGAGCGAACTATATCGCAGTTTGGGGAAAACACCCAGAAGACGTAGCAGCAGAAATTGTTGAAGTTGGTGCAGCAATTAAATATAATCCAAAAGATTATGAAAAAACGACAGACGATGGAACACAATATTTATTGATTTCAAAACCTGCCAAAAACTTAGAGACTACCATTGTATCTTCATGTGCAAGAGAAACAGAATTGAATACTTTAGATAAATTGGAGGCATTTATTAAAAAATAATTGAATTATCCTTTAAGCAAGGACGCGGACTAAACGGATTTACTTCGTAAAGACGCGGATAAAAACGGATAATCTATTTATATTTTTAAAAAGATTAATAAAAATCCGTTTTTATCCGCGTCTTCGCGTTAGCGAATCTGTTTAATCCGCGTCTGATTTTACAGGTTTTCTATTTTTAAAAATAGGACAAATAACGGATAATCATAAAATTAAAAACAAATTACATGTTTAGAATATCGGCTATATTAGTACTTTTATTTTTTTTATATTCCTGCAAATCACAGCAGACTTCAAAAAAAGAAATTCAGATTGCTTTTATAGCCGATGCTCATTTACAGGATATTTATGCCAAATTTGAAGACAGCGATTATCAGGGAATTCCAAATCCGGTAACGGGAGAATATGCGAATATTCGAACCATGAATTCGCAGTTGCATTCGACTAGAATTTTCAATGAAAATTATTTTGCCTTTTTAGAAGCTTTAAATGACATTGTAAAAAGAGGCATTAAACAAGTCGTACTTCCAGGCGATTTTAGCGATGACGGACAGCCTGTTCACGTTCGCGGATTACGAAAAATTCTAAATGAATATTCCACGAAATACGGACTTTCATTCTTTGTTACTACAGGAAATCATGATGTGGTAAAACCTTTTGCACAAGATGCTGTTAAAACCGATTTTTTAGGAAAAGACGGAAAAGAGCAGATTATCAGCAGTTCGCCAAACAATTTCGATAAAAGTAAAAGTGAACTCGAACCGATTATTACTGCCGATATAAAAAACTGGGGTTACAAAGAAACAATTCACGAAATGAGAGATTTTGGTTTTTTTCCAAAGAAAACCGATTTGTATTGGGAAACTCCTTTTTCAACTTACACTTATGAAAATTACAATTTTGACATAGCTCAAAAAGAATCCGATTTAGAAAAAAGAACGTATCTAATCAAGAATACCAATTTGTATCTTCCCGATGCGAGCTATTTGATTGAACCCGTAAAAGGAGTTTGGCTTTTGGCAATTGATGCAAATGCTTATGTTCCGAATGAGAAATTATCGGGTGAACCAAATAATCCTAAAGATTTTTCGGGAGCGAATACAGGGTATAATAACGTTCTGATTTATAAAAGTCATTTGATTAATTGGGTGAAAAAGGTTTCCGCGGAAGCGAAACAAAAAGGAAAAGTACTGATTGCTTTCAGTCATTATCCGATGGTGGAATTTAATGATGATGCTTCGCCAGAATTAAAAGCGCTTTTTGGAGCCAACAAAATGCAATTGCAAAGAGTTCCAAACGAAGAAGTAGCACAACAATTTGCCGATGCCGGAATTCAAATTCATTTTGGTGGACACATGCACATCAACGATACAGGAGTTCGAACAACAACAAAAGCAAATACGTTGTTTAATATTCAAACGCCATCGCTTTCCGCTTACATGCCCGCTTATAAAATTTTAACGATTCATTCTCCTTCTGAACTTGAAGTAGAAACGATTGTGGTGGGTAAAGTGGCTAAATTCAATAGTTTATTTCCTTTTTATGAACAGGAATATGCTCATTTAAAAAATAGTAAAAGCAATACGATTTGGGATAAAGAAATTTTAAAAGCGAATGATTATAAGGAATTTACCAATTGGCATTTAAAAGAATTGGTTCGCTTAAGATTCTTGCCTGAAGATTTTCCGACTGATTTTTTAAAATCGATTGAGAAACTTTCTGGAAGGGAATTATTAGAAATAAATAAAAATCCGCAAGAAGTTTTTAAAGATTTGAAAGAGAATTCGCTAACACTTTCTGATTTTGAATCGTGGACAGGATTTGATATGATTTACGATTTTTACCGCTTAAAAAGTGCCGATGAATTGGCGATTCCAGAAATTGGAAGCAAAAGACTAAAGCAATACAATTTGATATGCAAGCAGTTAAAAAAATCAAATGACTCGAAACTGGTTTTATGGGCAGAAATATTTCTTAAGACTATGAATGGCGAGCCTTCCGATCATTTTAAAATTAATCTGAAAAAAAATAAGATTGATAATTTATCTGTTAAATAATTTTGATATTTATTAAATCAAAAAGATTAAATTGCATTTATAATTTATTTCCATGAGCCAAAAATCCTTTATAACATTCTTATTATTTGCCGTATTTTGTAATTCGTATTCACAGAATATAAAATTTACGCATTATAATGACAATAACGGATTGTCTCATAATTCGGTACGCCATATTGTACAGGACAAAAAAGGTTTCATGTGGTTTGGAACATTCTCTGGATTAAACCGTTTTGACGGTTATCAGTTCAAAAACTACATGAGTTCTACGCCTGGAAAAAATAAATTATACAATGACGATATCACGGCTTTAGAACTTGATGAAGATTCTAATCATTTGTGGATTGGTACCCGAAAAGGACTGACGCTTTTTAAAATGGATACCCACGTTTTTACTACTTTTTTTAATAAAAAAGACGATGTAAACAGTCTTCCAGATGATGAAGTACGATCGGTTTATGTAGATAAATTGAAAAGAGTTTGGGTGGGAACCAAAACAAAAGGAACGTATATGTTCTTTTTGAAAGAGAATAAATTCGAGAAAATTCCATTAAAAGGTTTTGATTACGTTAAAGAAATTTTCGAGGACAAAAAAGGAAATGTTTGGATAGGAAGTTACGAGAAGTCTTCTGTGGCCAAAATCACAATGGATGCCAAAGGAGCAATCGTAAAAATAAACTATTACGGGCTTTCTGTACCACATTCTAACATCAAAAATCCGTACATCAACTTTATTTACGAAGATGCCAAATCGGATATTTTTATCGGAACTCGTGAAGGTTTATATAAATTGGATAAAACGACGAATCAGTTTGTTAATTTGTATATTGATAACAAACAGGTGAGAGGTGCTTTAGGGCCTTATTTTCTATCTGTTGCACAAGCTCCTGACGGAAAATATTGGGTAGGAACTTTGGGCGGATTATTGGTTTGCGATCAATTAGAAGACATTCAGAAAGGAAATTACAAATGGTATTATTCGATTTTATCTGATGATACTTCGCTTGTCGATAATTTAATTGCGTCACTCTATTTTGATAAATCAGGCGTATTATGGATTGGAACCGAAGATGGTTTAGACAAATACGACCCTTATGAAAATCAGTTTACTTTAAACAAAGACATTTCGCGTTCTATTGGCAATCAGGCGCCTAGAATTAGAGGTTTTGCTAAGACTTATGATGAAAAAGTAATTGTTGCGACTTATCATAACGGGCTTTATATTTCGAATATAAAAGGTTCAACGCCGTTACACAACACGGGAAAAGATATCGCCAGCATTTATTCTGATGATGGTAAGATTTTTTATTGCGGTCTTTGGGATGGCAATATTTTGGTTTACAATTATTTAAGTAATTCTTCCAGAGAAATTCATGCTGGATTTGAGAAATCACCTGTTTTTGCTTTTAGAAAAATTTCAGATGACAAAATGATTGTGGGTTCTTTTGGTGAAGGAGCTGTAATTCTAAATACCAAAACGCTTCAGGTAGAAAATTCAAGTAAACTTTTACCTGATTTCCAGATTAATGCTATCGAAAGAGATGCCAAAAACAATGTTTGGTTTGCTACTGAAACTGGTGTTGTAAAATACAACATCAATTCAGGAAAAATTGAAACATATTCTTCACTTTTCATCAAAGAAAAAGGCGTGCCTCATGATGAAAACGTGAGTGATGTTTTAGTAGATGTGAAAGGAAAAATCTGGGCTTCGACTCGTTTTGGATTGTGTTTGTTCAATCCGAAAAAGAATGAATTTGAGCCTGTAAAAAATCTAAAAGAACTTTCAGGAAAATGGATTACTGATATTTTATCAGATGCAAACGGAAATCTTTGGCTGAATATCAACAACAACAATATTGCTTTTGTAAAATCAAATTTAAAAGATATTAGTATTTACCATGTAAACAGCGGTAACAGACTGGATGTTTTTAGCTCAAGCGGTTTCTTTTATTTTAATAATTCGAATATTTTCCTAGGAGGTAAAAACGGAATTATTTCTTTTTCACCACCAGCAATGAAAAGAAACAATTGGTCGCCATTGCCTGTGATTTCCGAATTTAAAATTCAGAACGAAGAGGTTTTTCCAGAAATGGAAATCAATGGAGAAATTCCGCTTTCCAAAGATTTGAATTATGGAAATGAAATAGAATTAAGTCATAAAAACCGAAACTTTTCACTTCAGTTTTCAGCGCCTTCATTTGCGAACGAAAAGCTGAATAAGTTTCAATACATGCTCGAAGGTTTTGATAAACATTGGATTACGGCGAACAGTACTTCGAGAATTGTGCAGTACACCAACCTTTATCCGGGAAATTATGTTTTTAAAATCAGGTCAAGCAACAGCGATGGCTATTGGAGTAAAACAGTTTCGTATAAGATAAAAATTCAGCCTCCTTTTTGGCTGACACCCACTTCGTTTTTAATGTTTTTTGCGATTTTGTTTGGGATTTTCTATTTCATCAGAAAAGAAATCAAAAACCGAATTCGTTTAAAACAAGAATTACTTACAGAGAAAGTAAATAGAGAACACGATGTAAAACTGAACAATGAAAAACTACGTTTCTTCACGAATATTTCGCACGAATTAAGAACGCCTTTAACACTGATTCTAGGACCTGCCAAACAGCTTTTAGAGGAAAACAGCAATGCAACAGATTACGAGAAAAGCCGATACAATTTAATTTACCAAAATGCCAGTAGATTATTAAATCTGGTAAATCAAGTATTGGATTTTAGAAAAGCACAGTCAGGTGAATTAAAACTAAAAGTAACCAAAACGGATATTTTGTCGTATTCCAAAAATATCTTTGATTCCTTTAAGGAAATGGCTTATGACAAAAAGATTAAGCTCAATTTTATTACCGAAGATGATGAAATAAACGGCTGGCTGGACAATGATAAGTACGATAAGATTTTGTACAATCTTTTATCGAATGCCTTAAAATTCACCAATAAAAACGGAAATGTTGATTTGGATATCAGACTGAAAGATACCGTTGAAGATATTTTGGTTATTGAAGTAACCGATGACGGAATTGGTATTCCGGTAAAAAGTTTGGAGAAAATCTTCAAACGTTTTTATCAGGCAACCAATAGTAAGGCCAATAATACGGGGTCGGGAATTGGTTTATCATTGGTAAAATCTTTGGTAGCAATTCATAAAGGAATTATTTCGGTTGAAAGCACACAAGGAAAAGGAAGTACGTTTAGAGTGGAACTTCCGATTGACCGTTCTGCTTACGAAATGAAAGAAGTATTTGAATATGCTTTGAAAAATGATAATCAAAGTATGTTGATTCCTGAAAAAACGGTAAAGAAAATCATTCAAAACACTGATTTAAAAGAGAAAATTTTGGTAATTGAAGACAATAGTGAACTTAGAAAATATCTGGTTGATTATCTATCTGATTATTACAAAGTGTATGATGCAGAAAATGGAGAAGAAGGTCTGAGAATCTGCCGACAAATTAAACCAATTGTCTGTGTTACCGATGTCATGATGCCTGTTATGGACGGACTAGAATTCTGCCGACAGCTTAAAAATGACGAATTTATCAGTCATATTCCGGTGGTAATGCTTACCGCACTTTCTGAGAATATGGACAAAGTAAAAGGGTACGACACAGGAGCAGATGGCTATTTGGTGAAACCTTTTGAGCCGTTATTGCTTAAAACGGTGATTGAGAACATGATCAAATCAAGATCAGAACTCAAACAAAAATTCTCTGGAGAAGTAGAAAGCAAAGTAAGCATGCTGACGCATTCGCCAATTGATGAGGAATTTATGGAAAAAGTAACCAATCTAATCAATGATAATTTAAGTGATGCTGATCTTTCAACTGATTTTCTTTGCGATAAATTGGGAGTGAGTTCTTCTAAATTATATAGAAAAATCAAAGAATTAACGGATTTGGCTCCTAACGAATTTATCAGAACCATTCGCTTGAAAAAATCAGCAGAACTGCTTAAAACCAAGAAATACAATGTTTCTGAGGTAACAGATTTAGTTGGTTTTAATGATCCGTTGTATTTCAGTCGTTGTTTTAAAAAGCAGTTTGGATTTCCTCCGAGTAAACTGATTAATTAGGTTTTTTTTGTCACAGATTACACAAATTTTCACTAATTTATACTAGATTGGATCTTTGTCAAAGTTTAAAACTTTGACAAAGATTTTTTCGTACTGTTTTGTCATTCCGACGAAGGAGGAATCTTCGAAAGTAACTCCGCAAAGATTTTAACTCCAATATTTAAAAACATAGCCCAAGGTTTCAACCTTGGGTACACAACGTATTTCCATTCTGCGCGTACCCAAGGTTGAAACCTTGGGCTATGTTGAATGCGACGCGATCTTTGTCAAAGTTTTATACTTTGACAAAGATTTTTACGTAAGATGCAATCTTATGATTTGTCCTCTGTATAAGTCACAAAAAATGGTTTTCAAGTAATAAATTATATAAAAATCCTACAACAATCAAAATAATCCATGTTTTTGATGTATTAATCCATTTTGAAAAAGAGATGTAATTCTATTTTTGTCTTGTAACTTTTAACTATTTACCATTATGAAAAAGCATATAGACACAGACAATCCGTTGAATAATTTAGATGAGTGGGAAGATGATTTGTTAATGCGCTATCCTGATCCTTCTGAAGAAAATGAAGAGGTAAAAGAAAAGCAGAAAGAAGAATTCAGAAATTATGTCGATTCGGAAAGAGTAGAAACAGTTAAAGAGTTTTACAGGATAAACCACACCTATCAGACTTATGACTTTGTATGCAGTAAAGAACAAGATTTTCTGCAATTTAATAGAAAAGAAATGTCAATCTGGGAAGCTGTTGAGTTTTTAAACACGCTTGTAGACGACAGTGACCCAGATATTGACTTAGACCAAACACAGCACCTTTTACAGACTTCAGAGGCGATTCGCGCAGATGGTCATCCAGATTGGTTTGTATTGACAGGTTTTATCCATGATTTAGGTAAAGTTTTATGTCTGTTTGGAGAACCGCAATGGGCAGTGGTTGGAGATACTTTTCCAGTTGGTTGTGCGTATTCAGATAAAATTGTATATTCAGAATTCTTTAAAGAAAATCCAGATTTTACAGACGAAAGATTCAATACTAAATTTGGAGTTTACACCGAAAACTGCGGACTGGATAATGTAAAAATGAGCTGGGGACACGACGAATATTTGTATCAGATTATGAAAGATTATCTTCCAGATCCAGCTTTGTATATGATTCGTTACCATTCATTTTATTCACAACATAAAGAAAATGCGTATTTACATTTAATGAATGAAAAAGATATCGAAATGTTTGACTGGGTTAGAAAATTCAATCCTTACGATTTGTATACAAAAGCTCCAGTGAAACCAGATGTACAAGCATTACTTCCTTATTACAAAGAATTAGTTGCTAAATATTTGCCTGAGAAGTTGAAGTTTTAAAAGTTTATATCAACACATAGAAATATAGATTTTTTTTTGAATGTAAGAGTACTAATTAAAAGAAACTAGTTTCCCACACATAGCTATGTTTTTTGTAATGAAATGAAATGTCTTTTTCTACAAAGAAAAACTATGTTTCTATGTGTTAAAAAATAATTGTCAGCTATCTAAAACCAAAATAATGCAGATAACCAAAACGAAAATATTTTTTATAAGCCTATTACAACTTTGCGTTGCAGTTGTTTCGGCTCAAGAAAAAGACCGTAATGATTGGGAAAATCCACTTGTATTTCAAATTAACAGAGAACCAGCTCGCGCTGCTTTTCTTCCTTATGCAGATGAAAATTCTGTTATAATTGATAAATATGAGAATTCACCGTGGTATTTTTCGTTAAACGGTAAATGGAAATTTTCTTGGTCGCCAACGCCAGACGAACGCCCAAAGGATTTTTATAAAACGGATTTCAGTACGTTGCATTGGAAAGAACTTCAAGTACCTTCAAACTGGGAACTGAATGGTTATGGCGTGCCAATTTATACCAATATCACGTATCCTTTCGAAAAAAATCCGCCTTTTATCAATCATTGGGATAATCCAGTTGGATCTTATAAAAGAGATTTTGTGTTGCCAGAAAACTGGAATGGCCGACATGTTTTTCTGCATTTTGAAGCGGGAACTTCAGCCATGTATATTTGGGTAAACGGTCAAAAAGTGGGTTATACCGAAAACACTAAAAGTCCAGCAGAATTTGATATTTCTAAATATTTAAAACCTGGGAAAAATGATTTGGCAATAGAAGTATACAGATGGAGTGATGGTTCTTATTTGGAAGATCAAGATATGTGGAGACTTTCTGGAATTGACAGA
Source organism: Flavobacterium sp. (assembly GCF_036405015.1). Classification (GTDB taxonomy): domain Bacteria; phylum Bacteroidota; class Bacteroidia; order Flavobacteriales; family Flavobacteriaceae; genus Flavobacterium. The sequence goes on from NZ_DASWYK010000182.1 coordinate 42,160, forward strand.
AATGTGTATTTGTACAGTACAGCTAATGTTCGCATTTCAGACTTTTTTGCCAAACCAGATTTAGATGCGAAATACAAAAACGGAAGTTTAAGTGTGGATGTGAGTTTAAAAAATCTGACTTCAACTTCGGTTAACAATCAAAAATTAGTTGCCAAACTGGTTGATGCTTCTGGGAAAAATGTATTTGTAAAAGAATTGAATGTCAATGTAGAGGCTTCAAAAACTCAGACTTTAAATTTTGCTCAAAATGTATCGAGTCCAAAATTATGGAGCAGTGAGGCGCCTAATTTATACACGTTGATTCTGACTTTAAAAAATGCAAAAGGAGATATTGTAGAAACCGTTGGAACACAGATTGGCTTTAGAAAAGTAGAATTAAAAGGAAGCCAATTATTGGTAAACGGAGTCCGATTAATGGTTCATGGCGTTAATATTCACGAACATAATCCAGAAACAGGACATTATCAGGACGAAGCGACGATGATGAAAGACATCAAAATGATGAAACAACTGAATATTAATTCAGTTCGTTGCAGTCATTATCCGAACAATATTTTATGGGTAAAACTTTGTAACAAATACGGTTTGTTTTTGGTGGATGAAGCCAATATCGAAAGCCACGGAATGGGAGTAGAAGGACAGCCGTTAATTTGGATGAATCCAAAAACGAATCCAGGTTTTCTTCCAGAATGGAGAGAAGCACATTTGGACAGAATTTACAGTTTGGTTGAAAGAGATAAAAATATGCCTTCTGTAATTATCTGGTCATTAGGAAATGAAAGTGCCAACGGACCAGTTTTTCACGAAGCATATAAATGGATTAAAAAAAGAGATAATACCCGTTTGGTGCAGTTTGAGCAGGCAAAAGAAAACGAAAATACGGATATCGTTTGCCCAATGTATCCAACGATTGAATACATGAAAGAATATGCGGCACGAAAAGAAGTGAGTCGTCCGTATATCATGTGTGAGTATTCGCATGCGATGGGAAATAGTAGCGGAAACTTTCAAGAATATTGGGATATCATTCGCGGAAGCAAAAATATGCAAGGTGGATTTATCTGGGATTGGGTTGACCAAGGTTATAAAAGAAAAGATGAAGCGGGTAGAGAATACTGGGCTTACGGAGGAGACATGGGAAGTCAGAATTATTTAAATGATGAAAACTTCTGTCACAACGGTTTAGTTTATGCCGACAGAACACCACATCCAGGTGCTTTTGAAGTGAAGAAAGTCTATCAGAATATCCTATTCAAAGCGGTTGACATTAAAAACGGAATTATTGAAATCAATAACGATTTTGGATTCACCAACTTGAACAAATACAACTTTAGATATGAAGTTTTAGAAAATGGAAAAGTAATTAAAGAAGGAACTTTGAATGTTGCTTTAGAGCCAAAATCTAAAAAACAGTTCAAAATTGATTTGCCAAAATTAGAATCAAAAGAAGGAGCAGAATATTTATTGAATGTTTTTGCGAATACCAAAACAGGTTCAGAATTATTGCCTCAGAACTTCGAAATTGCCAAAGAACAATTCGTAATTGAAGATGATAAATATTTCACAAAAACGGAGAAAACAAATACAGCAAAAGTTCAAGATGAAAAGGAGCAATTTGTTTTAGGTTCTGAGAATGTAACTGTTAACATAAGTAAAAAGACGGGATTGATTTCGTATTACAGTTTAAAAGGGGAAGAATATTTCAAACAATATCCAGAACCGAATTTCTGGAGAGCTCCAACCGATAATGATATTGGAAATAAAATGCAGATTAGAACCAATGTTTGGAGAACGGCTGGAAAAAATACTTCGTTGGAAAGTATTCAACAAACAGAAGAAAACGGCAAGAAATACATCGTTGCAAAATTAAAATTGAACGATGTTGCTTCCGATTATACGATCAAATATGCATTAGGAAATGACGGTGCTTTAGAAATTCAGGCTTCTTATAAAAAAGGAAATAATCCGTTACCAGAATTACCGCGTTTCGGAATGATTTTCACTTTAAAAAACACATTAGAAAATCTGGATTATTACGGAAGAGGGCCGTTGGAAAATTATCCAGACAGAAAAACATCGTCTCTAAAAGGAATTTATACTAGTAAAGTTGCAGACCAATATGTGCCTTATACACGCCCACAAGAAAATGGATACAAGACGGATATACGCTGGTTTAAATTGTCAAGCAATAAAGGAAATGGCTTGGAAATAAAAGGTCTGCAGCCTTTAGGTATGAGTACTTTAAATAATTATCCGAGTGATTTTGATGGAGGAATTTCTAAAAAGAATATTCATTCCAGCGACATTACTCCGAGAAATGAAGTTGTAGTTTGTGTCGACTTAACCCAACGCGGATTAGGAGGAGACAACAGCTGGGGATTACCGCCACACGAACAATATACCTTAACCCAAAGCGAGTACAGCTACGGATTTATTATTAAACCACTTTAACTTAAATAAAGTTTAGTTTTCAGTCTCGGTTTTCAGTCACACTTAGCACTGAAAACTGCGACTGTGACTGAATACTAAAAAACTAACTGAAAACCGAGACCGAAAACTGAAAACTAAAATGAGTAACACTACAAGCGGAAGATTAATTTCTTTAGATGCACTGCGCGGATTTGTGATGTTTTGGATCATGAGTGGCGAACATATTGTTCATGCTTTGGCCAAAGCTGCGCCAATTCCTGTTTTTGTCTGGATGTCATCGCAACTGCATCATGCGGAATGGAATGGTATTACATTCTATGATATGATTTTTCCAGTGTTTTTGTTTGTTGCTGGAGTTTCGATGCCTTTTTCATTTGAGAAGAAAATACAATTGGCAGGCGTAAAATCAGCAAAAGATTTACCATCAAACGAAAAACGAAAAATATATTTATCAATGCTGAGAAGAACCTGTATTTTATTGGTTCTTGGATTTGTGGTGAATGGATTATTACGATTTGATGGTTTTGATAACACGCGTTTGGCAAGTGTTTTAGGAAGAATCGGTTTGGCTTGGTTTTTTGCTGGAATTATCTATTTGAATTTTGATGTAAAAAAACAACTGATTTGGTTTATCGGCATTTTGATTGGGTACTACGTTGCAATGAAATGGATTCCGGTTCCAGATTTTGGAGCAGGAGTTTTAACCAAAGAAGGTTCATTGGAAGGATATATTGATCGTCTGCTATTACCAGGAAGATTACACAGTACGGTTTACGATCCTGAAGGAATCTTTTCAACTCTGCCAGCTATTTCAACAGCTTTATTAGGTGTTTTTGTCGGGACATTTTTAAAGGCAAAATGTCCTTTTTCAATCAATGTAAAATTGCTTTTAATGACTTTAACTGCTGTTGTTCTAATCATTACAGGTTTGATTTGGGATATCAGTTTTCCAATCAACAAACATTTATGGACGAGTTCGTTTGTATGTTTCGTTGGCGGATTCAGTATTTTGTTTTTTGTCTTTTTTTATGTGATAATCGATTTGTTTGGTTTTCATAAATGGGCTTTCCCATTGATATTAATCGGATCCAATTCAATTTTAATTTATATCGCTGCAGAAGGTCTAGTTGATTTTAAACACACAGCAGATTATGTTTTCGGTGGATTGATAAATTTTACACCGATCATTTGGCAGCCTTTTTTTGCTGCATTATCGGTCACAATGGTACAGCTTATTTTACTTTACTTTCTATATAAGAAGAAATGGTTTTTAAAAATTTAGAAACTTAAATTTTAAAATACATTTTACTTACTAACTACACTAACCACACTATTATGAATGTATTACAAACCGCAGATTACATTGTTTTCTTTATCTACTTTGTCATAGTAACCGCCTATGGAATGTATATTTACAGAAGCAAAAAAACTGCAGCAACGAGCTCTAATGAGTATTTCCTAGCAGAAGGTTCACTTACTTGGTGGGCAATTGGAGCTTCTTTAATCGCTTCCAATATTTCAGCAGAACATTTTATCGGAATGAGCGGTTCCGGTTTCGCTATCGGACTGGCGATTGCTTCTTACGAATGGATGTCGGCCGCCACATTAATCATCGTGGCCATGTTTATCTTGCCTGTTTATTTGAAGAATAAGATATTCACGATGCCTCAGTTTTTAGCAAAAAGATACAGCGGAACTGTGAGTACTATTATGGCAATTATCTGGCTGTTGATTTATGTATTTGTCAATCTTACTTCTATCATTTATTTGGGAGCTTTGGCCATTTCGTCGATTGCGCCAGTGAGTTTTCAGTTTTGTGTTATCGGCTTGAGTCTATTCTCTGTAATCGTAACTTTAGGTGGTATGAAAGTAATTGGTTATACCGATATGTTTCAAGTTATCGTTTTGATTCTTGGTGGATTAGTAACGACTTATTTGGCCTTAACATTACTTTCGGATCAGTTTGGTTTTGGGAAAGATATTCTAAAAGCACTTTCAATTATTGCTGATGAAGCACCAGGACATTTACATATGATTTTAGAAGAATCAAATCCGCATTATAATGAATTACCGGGAATGTCGGTTTTAGTTGGTGGTATGTTAATCAATAATTTAGCTTATTGGGGATGCAATCAATATATTGTTCAAAGAGCTTTAGGAGCCGATTTAAAAACAGCTCGTAAAGGAATTTTATTTGCTGCTTTTCTAAAATTGTTGGTTCCGATTATTGCTGTTTTACCTGGAATCGCCATGTTTGTCATGCACGAAAACGGAATGTTTCAGCAGGAAATGGTGGATGCAGCTGGAGTTTTAAAACCAGATCATGCATATCCGACTTTAATGAATTTATTGCCAGCTGGATTAAAAGGTGTGGCGTTAGCGGCTCTGACAGCTGCAATTGTAGCTTCTTTGGCAGGAAAAGCCAATAGTATTTCGACTATTTTTTCTTTAGATATTTATAAAAAATATTTCAATTCGCAGGCATCAGAAAAGAAACTGGTTCGTACTGGAAGATGGTGTGTGGTCGTTTGTATGATTATTGCCGCTTTTGTAGCTCCTGCATTAAAATCATTAGATCAAGCGTATCAGTTTATTCAGGAATATGTGGGATTCTTTTCACCGGGAGTTTTGGCGATTTTCTTGTTGGGAATGTTCTGGAAAAAAACAACTCCAGCAGCTGGATTGGCGGGTGCATTATTAACAGTGCCTCTTGCAGCAGTTCTAAAATTTCTTCCAATGTGGACAGAAGGCGCTTTCCCAGATTACCCTTTCTTAGACCGAATGACTATTGTTTTCTTTATTATTGTTTTAATAATGGTTGCAATCAGTTTAGCAAAACCGGTTTCTGAAGTAGAATCTAAAGTACACGAAATTGAAGTTGATAAATCAATGTTTAAAGTTTCTTCAGAGTTTATTGTCGGTTCGTTTATTATCAGTGGAATACTAGTGGCTTTGTACACTGTTTTCTGGTAAAATTTATGAATTGCCACAAAGGCGCAAAGGCGCAAAGTTTTATTAAAAGAAATACATAAAAAAACTTAGTGACTTTGTGTCTTTGTGGCAAAAAAATAAAAAATATGAATAAGAAATCTATAATTACCTTAATTATCTTTTGCCTTTCGCTGACCGTTTCGGCGCAAAAGGTTTTTGATATTAAAAAATACGGTGCAGTTGGAGATGGTAAAACTTTAAATACAAAAGCCATTCAAAAAGCAATTGATGCTGCGAATAAAAGCAAAGGCGGAAAAGTTGTTTTTTCTAAAGGAACCTTTTTATCTGGAAGTATCGTTTTAAAAAATGATGTAGAATTATTTTTTGAAGATGGAGCAACTTTGTTAGGAAGTACAAATCCAGATGATTATCCAAAGTATGAAGGAATTAGAGCTTTGATTATTGCAAATGAATCTAAAAATATTGCTGTAAACGGAAAAGGAATTATTGATGGGCAAGGAAGAGAATTGGCTTTAGCAATCGATAGTCTCCATCATACAGGAGTTCGAATTGATCCAAAATACAATTACAGAAGAATGCGTCCTGAAGACGGAAGAGGAAAACTGATTTCGTTTGTAAAATGTGATTCTGTAACCATGACTCATATTACGATAAAAAATAGTCCGGGCTGGACAATGTGTTTTAGAGCATGCAAAAATATTGTAGTTGATTTTATGAAAGTAGAAAGCAGAGCCTATTGGAACAATGACGGAATTGACCTTGACGGCTGTGAAAATGCCCGAATTACCAATTGCAACGTAAACGCTGCAGATGACGGAATCTGTTTAAAATCGGAAATGCCGGGATTGCACAATAACAATATTTACATTGGAAATTGTACGATAAGGTCAAGCGCCAATGCCGTAAAATTTGGAACAGGTTCTTATGGAAGTTTCAAAAATGTAACGATCGAAAATATCAAAGTTTTTGACACTTTCAGATCGGCGGTTGCGATTGAATCGGTTGATGGAGCAGAAATCGAAAATATCAAAGTTTCAGATATTACTGCTATAAATACTGGAAATGCGATTTTAATTCGTTTGGGACATAGAAATGGAGATAAACCGGGTTACATCAAAAATGTATCGGTAAAAAATGTAAAAGCGCAGATTCCGTTTGGTCGTCCTGATATTGATTATGATATGCGCGGACCAGAAGTAGATTATTTCCACAATCCGTTTCCATCTTCGATTGCTGGAATTCCGGGACATTCGATTGAAAATGTGACTTTAGAAAATATTGAAATCGTATATCCGGGAAGAGCTTCAAAAGGAATGGCGTATCATCCGTTAAGCCGATTAAAAGATGTAAAAGAAAACATCAACGGTTATCCTGAATTTACCATGTTTGGAGAATTGCCTTCTTGGGGGTTTTACGTTCGCCACGTCAATGGAATCGAAATGAAGAACATTAAATTGATTTTGGATAAAGAAGATTTCCGCCCAGCTTTTGTTTTCGATGATGTTAAAAATCTAACTATGAATAAGATTGATATTCCGTCAGATAAAAACAATCAGATTGTTTTTAAAGATGTTTTGTCAAGTAATTTGGATAACGAAGCTTTAAAAAGAAAAATAGAACCAGAACAAAATAAATTTGAATTACCTGCTCATTAAGAGTTGGCCACAAAGACGCTAAGACACAAAGTTTATTAAAAGAAAAATTAAAGAAAAAGCTTGAAAAATTGCTCGCAAAGATGCGGAGTCGCAAAGTTTTTAAAAGAAAATCTTAAGAAAAATACTTTGCGACTCTGCGACTTTGCGAGACTAAAAAATTACAATCATGATAAAGAAATCGATAATCGCGTTACTTGTTTTCTGTATTTCCCTAACTGTTTCGGCACAAAAGATTTACGACGTTAAAAAATACGGAGCCAAAGGAGACGGAAAAACCAATGATGCAGTAGCCATTCAGAAAGCAATTGATGCTTGTAGCAAAACGGGAGGAAGAGTTTTAATTCCGGCGCCATTTACGTTTCTATCTGGACCAATTGATGTAAAATCAAAAGTGGATTTACATATCGAAGCGGGTGCTAAATTATTGGCAAGTCCAGATGAAAAACTGTACACAAAAAGCGCTTTCAGAACGAATCCCGGCGAAGGAACGATTTGGATTGGTGGCGAAAATATAGAAGATTTTACCATTAGCGGAAGCGGCAAAATAGACGGGAACGGAATTTCTTTTATGGGAGCAGAAGAAGATGATGCGTATATTTTGAAGCCTTTTAATGTATTAGACCCAAGACCTCACGTTTTGACGATTATTGGAGGAAAAAATATCAGAATCAAAGATGTGCATATCGGGAATTCGGCGTATTGGACAGTTCATTTAATTGGTTGTAACGATGTTGTCATTAGTGGGATTACTTTATTAAATAGTCTAAAAGTTCGTAACAGCGATGGAATTGATTTGGATCATTCGAAAAATGTTAGAATCAGTGATTGTTATATCGAAAGTGGTGACGATTGTATTTGTTTAAAAAACCGTAGAGAATTTGAAGAATTTGGCGCGTGCGAAAATATTACGGTAACGAATTGTACTATGACAAGCAGCAGTTGTGCGATTAAAATTGGTTCAGAAAATATGGATGCAATTAGACAAGTCGTTTTCAACAATTGTATCATTAAAAACAGTAATCGTGCTTTGGGAATTCAGAACAGAGACGAAGGAACTGTAAGTGATGTTATTTTTTCAAATATTATTATCGAAAGCAAATTGAATACCGATACTTGGTGGGGAAAAGCAGAACCAATTTATGTAACGGCTTTCAGTAGAGCAAAAGGAAATCATAAAGATGCGAACTGGCGTTTTCCAAAAGGTGCAACAGAAGGAAAAGTAGGTGAAATCAAAAATATTTATTTTACTAATATTCAATGTACAGGAGAAAATGGAGTGTTTGTAAGCGGAGAATCAAAAGATAAAATTAAGAATATTGTTTTTGAAAATGTGAGTGTTTTTATGGATAAAACCACT
>NZ_DASWYK010000183.1:0-29133 GCF_036405015.1 Flavobacterium sp.
ATAATTCTTAAATTGCGGCATATTAATTAACCTGAATTTGCTTTTAAAACCGAACAATCAAATTCGCAAAATATAAAAAATGAAAAGAGAAAACATCTTAACCGGATCTCCATGGGAAGATAAAATGGGATACTGCCGTGCGGTAAGAATTGGCAATATCATTGAAGTTTCTGGAACTGTCGCTATTGTTGACGGCGACAAAGTAAAAGCTGACGACGCTTATGCTCAAACTTATAACATTTTGGAGCGAGTTGAAAAAGTTTTAGAAGATCTAAATGTAAGTATGAAAGATGTAATTAGAACCAGAATTTTCACTACAGACGTTTCTACTTTTGAAGAAGTTGCTAGAGCTCACGCTGCATTTTTTAAAGATGTAAAACCAACAACAGGTTTTTATGGCATCAATCAATTGGTTGCTCCAGAATATTTGGTTGAAATTGAATTTACTGCTGTAGTTTAATTTTTCTTAGCTATAAATTTCACTAAAGCACTTTTTAACACATAGAAACATAGTCTTATAAAGCTCAAAAAAACAAACATAGCTATGTGTGAGAAACTAGTTTCTTTTTGATTTCTTTTTATTAGTTTTTAAAATAAATCTATGTTTCTATGTGTTGAAAAATTATGCACACTTTTATTTCTTTGATTAAAAAACTATTAATTCGTGAAAATTAGCGAAATTCGTGGCTATAATTTTTTTCGTTTTAAATGACTTCCCAAAATCCAAAACAATTACTTCTCGATATTCCTAAATGGATTCTTATTTGTGTTTTAATTGGAATACTATCTGGCTCCGCTTCTGCATTTTTTTTAGTTTCTTTAGAATGGGTTACGCAATTCAGAATTGCGCATGACTGGATTATTTGGCTTTTGCCTTTCGGTGGATTTTTGGTTGGATTGAGTTATTACTATTGGGGAGAATCTGTCGTTAAAGGAAACAATCTCCTACTTGAAGAATACGAAAGCCCTAAAAAAGTTATTCCATTTAAAATGGCTCCTTTGGTACTGTTAGGAACTTTACTTACACACTTATTTGGAGGATCTGCTGGTCGTGAAGGAACTGCAGTACAAATGGGTGGCGCAATTGCCGATCAGTTTACAAAGATTTTCAAACTCGATAATTCTGAACGTAAAATTTTAATAATTCTCGGAATCAGTGCTGGTTTTGCTTCTGTATTCGGAACTCCTTTGGCTGGAGCAATTTTTGCTTTAGAGGTTTTATATTTCAGTAAAATTAACTTCAAAAGTATTATCCTTTCCTTTCTTGTAGCTTATGCAGCCTATTTTACTGTAGAATTTTGGGAAATAAAACATACGCATTACAGCATTCCTGTAATTCCAGAATTAAGTTTAAACAACATTATTTTCACCATTATTGTTGGAGTTTTATCAGGATTTGCGGCTTCTTTATTTGCAAGAACCACACATTTCTGGAGTTCGCTTTTTTCAAAGAATATTAAATATCCTCCGCTTCGTCCAGTAATTGGCGGAATTGTTTTAGCCATTGCAATAGCGGGTTTTGGTTTTACTAAATTCTCAGGATTAGGCGTTCCAGTAATTGTTGATTCTTTTTCGAATCCCAATCAATGGTATGATTTTCTGCTTAAAATCTTATTTACAGGATTCACTTTAGGAGCTGGTTTTAAAGGCGGAGAAGTAACTCCGTTATTTTTTGTCGGCGCCACTTTAGGAAGTGCTTTATCACTTGTAATTCCGATGCCCATTGCTCTTTTAGCAGGAATTGGGTTTGTTGCCGTTTTCTCTGGCGCAACCCACACTCCCATCGCCTGCACTATCATGGGAATGGAATTATTTGGAATTGCTCCTGGAATATTTATCGCCATCGGATGTACAATTGCATATTTCTCTTCGGGTTCTATTGGAATTTATAAATCACAAATTGTAAAAGGTGCTAAATATAAATTGTATCAAAAATTTCATAAAAAAGAATTACAAAACTTGTAAAGTGAAATTCCAATAGTGAAATTCCAAATTCCAAAACTGAAGTAAAAATTAAAATAATAAAACTCAAAAACTCAAAGTCAAACTGAACACTGATACTGTGACTGAATACTGCGTCTGCAACTGAACACTGAATACTAAAATTATTTTCAGCATTACATTAAAAAAATGTAAATTCGCACACTATGAAAATACAAGACATTCAAGCGATTCAGTTATTACTCGCAACCCCAAAGAAAATCGTCATCATTCCGCACAGAGGACCAGATGGTGATGCAATGGGTTCTACATTAGGATTATATCATTTTTTAATAAAAAACAATCATCAGGCAACTGTTATTGCTCCAAATGATTTCCCTGATTTTTTAGCTTGGCTTCCAGGATCAGAAACCGTTAAGATTTTTAAAAAAGACATTCAAACCTGTACAACTCTTTTAGAAGAAGCAGAATTAATTTTTACACTTGATTTTAATGCTTTTCATCGTACAGGAGAATTGATGGAACAAGCACTAAAAAAGCTAAATACTACGTTTATAATGATTGATCATCATCAAAAACCCGATGATTATGCAGCTTATACGTATTCTGACACTTCTTATGGATCAACTTGCGAAATGGTATATAACTTTATCAATTTCTTAAACAAAAAAGAAGACATTGATAAAACTATTGCGACTTGTATCTACACAGGAATTTTAACCGATTCAGGTTCATTTCGTTTCCCAGGAACTACAGGAAATACGCATAGAATTATAGCAGAATTAATTGATTTAGGAGTTGAAAACACTCAGATTCCAGTTTTGCTATTTGATAATAGCTCTTTCAGCAGATTGCAGTTATTAGGTCGTGCTTTACAAAACATGAAAATTTTCACAGAGCACAAAACTTCTTACATGACGCTTACACAAGAAGAGCTTGATTCTTTTAATTATGTTAAAGGTGATACAGAAGGAATTGTTAATTATGGCTTAAGTATAAAAGATATTGTTTTTACTGCTATTTTTATCGAAAATAAAGACGAAGGTATCATCAAGATTTCTTTCCGTTCACAAGGAGGTTTCGATGTGAATCAGTTTGCAAGAGACCATTTTAATGGTGGCGGTCATAGCAATGCGGCTGGCGGAAGATCTGAAACTTCGATGGAAGAAACAGTAAAGAAATTTGAAGATTTAGTAACGAAACTAAAATTATAGCCCAATCATGAACTACCAAAAACTTACTATTTACAGCTTACTGTTTGCTGTGTTGCTTATGAGCTGTAAGCATCCTGAGGAAGCCAGAAGACCTATTTCAAGGGCGTCGGGAACATTCATGAAAAAATCTGCAGATCGTAATAAAAAATTAGTTGCTAATGAAGAAGATGTAATCAAAAAAATCATCAAGAGCAATCCGAAAGTAAAGTATTATGCTACTCCAAAAGGATATTGGTTTTATTATGAAGAAAGAAACGAAACCGAAACTGCAGCTCCAAGAAAAGGTGATATTGCTTATTTCAACATGGAAATTAAAGATATAAAAGGTACCACCATTTACTCCGATTCTGATCTTGGACCACAAACCTATTATGTAGACAAACAAGATATCATGATGGGATTGCGTGACGGAATTAAAAGAATGCACAAAAATGAAACCATAACTTTCTTATTTCCATCACATAGTGCGTATGGTTATCATGGAGATAACAAAAAAATTGGTCCGAACGAATCGTTAATTGTAACAGTTACACTTCGAAATTTTGTTCCAGATCCAGCGGCACAAAAAACAGCACCCGCAACACAAACTCCAAAAAGTACAACGCCAAAACCTGCAGCCCCAAAACCTGCAGCAACAGTTAAAAAAGATACATTAACTCAATAAAAACAATATCTTAAAATGAAAAAGATTATTTTATTATTACTAATAGCCGTTAGCTCATTTTATTCTTGTAAAGACGATCATAGCAATCTTCCTGATGGTTTATATGCCGATATCGAAACAAACAAAGGACACATCATTGTTGAATTAGATTATAAAAAAGCACCAATTACTGTAGCCAACTTTGTTACTTTAGCTGAAGGAAAAAACGAATTTGTAACACATGAAAACCTAAAAAAGAAACCTTTCTTTGATGGTTTAAAATTTCATAGAGTTATTGAAGACTTTATGATTCAGACTGGCGATCCGTTAGGAACTGGTTCTGGAGATACAGGTTATAAATTTAAAGATGAATTTTCAGATTTGAAATTTGACAAAGCTGGTGTTTTGGCTATGGCAAATAATGGTCCTGGAACAAATAGTAGTCAATTTTTTATTACACATGTCGAAACTCCATGGTTAGACAATAAACATACTATTTTTGGTCACGTTGTTGACGAAAAAGGACAAGAAGTAGTAAATAAAGTAGTTCAAGGAGATAACATTGTTGCCGTAACAATCATTAGAAATGGTGAAGCGGCTAAGAAATTCGATGCTGTAAAAGTATTTCATGATTACTTTGCTACTATTTCAAAAGAACAAATCAAAGCAGCTGCAGTGCAAAAAGAAAAAGTGGCTTATTATGCTGCTGAAAAAGCAAAAGCAACTAAAACAACAAGCGGTTTACAATATGTAATTACCGAAAAAGCTAATGGTAAAAAACCTGTTGCTGGAACTCAGGTTTATGTTGCCTATGCTGGTTTTCTTGAAGACGGAACTTTATTTGACACAAGCAGTGAAGATGTAGCAAAACAATTTGGAAAATTCGATCAAGCTAGAGCTGAGGCAAAAGCATACCAAGCAATACCATTTACTGCAGGAAGTAAAAGTGGCTTGATTCCTGGTTTTATTGAAGGACTTGAGCAACTATCTTTTGGAGACAAAGCAATTCTTTTTATTCCAAGTCACTTAGCTTATGGAGAAACCGGTGCAGGAGGTGTAATTCCACCTAATGCAAACATTATTTTTGAAGTTCAATTATTGGAAAAACAATAAAAAGACTTAATAATCATAGACTTAAATCTAAAAGTAATGAAGTTTAAATTATTATTTTTATTCTGCTTAGCAGTATTAAATATTCAGGCTCAAACTAAAAAACCGGCTGCAAAACCAGCCGCAAAAGCAAAAGCAAAAACAAGTACAGTTGCTAAAACTGTTGCTAAACCAAATACTACAAATCCGAATGAAGGGATTTTTGCAACAATTTCTACTTCAAAAGGTGACATCGTAGTTTCTTTAGAATACACAAAAGCTCCTGTAACAGTGGCTAACTTTATCACTTTGGCTGAAGGAAAAAATCCTTATGTAAAAGTAGAGCGTCTAAAAGGAAAACCATTTTATGATGGTTTAAAATTCCATAGAGTAATCAACGATTTCATGATTCAGGGTGGAGATCCACAAGGAACTGGTGCAGGAGATCCTGGATACTCTTTTAAAGATGAATTTGTACAAGAGTTAAAATTTGAAAAAGGTGGTGTTTTAGCAATGGCTAATTCTGGTCCTGCAACAAACGGAAGTCAATTCTTTATTACGCACAAAGATACTCCATGGTTAAACGGAAAACATACTATTTTTGGACATGTAGTTTCTGGAATGGACAATGTAAACAAAATTGTTCAGGATGATATTATGACTAAAATTACCATTACTCGTAAAGGCGCTGCAGCGAAAAAATTTGACGCTGTAAAAGTTTTTAGCGATGAAATGAAACAAGGTGAATTAAAAAAAGAAGAAGCTAAAAAAGTTGTTACTGCAAAAGCAGCTTATTTTGCTGCAACAAAAGCCAAAGCAACTGCAACTCCATCTGGTTTAAAATATTTTGTTACTAAAAAAGGAACTGGTGTAAAAGGCGCTGAAGGATCTAATATCTATTTTCACTATGCAGGATATTTTGAAGATGGAAATTTATTTGATAGCAGTATATCTGAAGTAGCAAAAGCTTATGGAAAATACGATGCCAATAGAGATGCACAAGGCGGTTACAAAGCTTTTCCTTTTGCAATTGGTAAAAAAGACGGAATGATTCCAGGTTTTATTGAAGCGCTGAATATGATGACAGATGGCGAAAAAGCTATTTTCTTCATTCCTTCAAATTTAGCTTACGGAGAAAAAGGCGCAGGCGGTGTAATTCCACCAAACTCAACTTTAATTTTCGAAATCGAAACTTATCAAAATGAGCCTAAATAAGTAGAAGACAAAAATGCTATTTTTTTATAAAATTCAAAACCATCGAAATTCATTTTTTGATGGTTTTTTCTTTTTAAAAACATTCTTTACTTTTTAGAAAATTCTTAATTCAGGACTTAAAAATTCAATTTTATTATGATTAAATCAATATTCTCAACATAGTACGATAAAATCACAAACAAAATAACTTACCTTTGCCGGCCTGAATTTTTAAAACAAATAAATTATGACGTCACAAAACAATGTATTAAAAGGTGTTTTTCTAGTAGCTTTAGGAGCAACAACATACGGGATGCTGGCTACTTTTGTAAAAATGGCTTACTCTGAAGGATATACAACTGCTGAAGTTACGACATCACAATTTATTTACGGGATTATCGGGATTCTGTTAATCAACCTTTTTCAGAGAATCAAAAACAAAAATCAAACTCAAAAAGCAACACCAAAAAATATTTTCAGCTTAATGCTTGCCGGAACTTCTTTAGGAATGACCAGCTTATTTTACTATTTGGCTGTAAAATATATTCCTGTTTCTATTGGTATCGTTTTACTAATGCAGACCGTTTGGATGGGTGTTTTACTCGAAATGATTTTAGAGAAAAAACTACCTTCAAAACAAAAAGTTATTGCTGTCTTCATAGTCCTTTTTGGAACCGTTTTAGCAACAAACCTTATCAATAGTGACATCAAATTGGATTGGAGAGGTCTTCTTTGGGGAATATTAGCGGCTGCTTCTTTTACAACAACCATGTTTACTGCAAATCGTGTTGCAACCGAAATTTCGTCGGCACAAAGAAGCCTTTATATGCTTTTAGGTGGTTCAATTATTGTTTTTTCTTTTGCTTTCGCTACTCAAGAAACAGCCTTTAATCTTGAGATTTTCTTAAAATGGGGAATTGTATTATCCTTGTTTGGAACTATAATTCCACCACTTTTAATGACAGCTGGATTCCCTTTAACAGGTATCGGACTTGGAAGTATCGTTTCTGCACTTGAATTACCAGTATCGGTTATGATGGCTTTTGTGTTATTGAACGAAAAAGTAATCTTATCCCAATGGATTGGAATTGTGTTAATTATACTTGCTGTAGTTATTATGAATGTCAATTTCAAATCAAAAAACAATCTAAAATAGAGACTTTCAAAAAAAGCAGATCTGTAATGCAATAATTGTTAATTTTTTTATAAATTCGTGATAAACAATTAGATATCATGATTTTACCCTGGCATTTATATTTAATGGCTTTACTGTATATTCTTGCTGGAATTAATCATTTTAGAAAACCCGGAATGTATATTAAAATCATTCCGCCTGTATTTAAAAACCCCAAATTAATAAATATTTTAAGTGGTGCTGCCGAAATTATTTTAGGCATCCTTCTAACCCTGCCTTTTACAAAAAGTTTTGCCGCCTGGGGAATTATAGCTTTATTAATTGCTGTATTTCCTGCAAACTTGTATATGTTTCAAAATAAAAAAGCAGGTTTTGGTTTACCAAGATGGATTTTATTTGTACGTTTGCACTTACAATTTGTTTTGATTTATTGGGCTTACCAATATATATTCTAACATTAACCATTAAATTATTTTATTATGAAAAAATTATTTGCAGAGTTTTTTGGAACTTACTGGCTTGTTTTTGGAGGTTGTGGAAGTGCCATATTTGCTGCAGGATATCCTGAATTAGGTATCGGATTTGCAGGAGTTGCACTGGCTTTTGGTTTAACTGTTTTAACAATGGCCTATGCTGTTGGTCATATTTCAGGCGGACATTTTAATCCAGCTGTGTCAATTGGTTTATGGGCTGGAGGGAGATTCTCTGCTAAAGATCTTATTCCGTATATTATTGCGCAATGTATTGGTGCTATTGCTGCTGCAGGAACTTTATACACTATTGCCTCAGGAAAAGCAGGTTTTGTAATTGATAGTACTAAAGCGGGAGCCTTTGCATCAAATGGTTTTGGGCCATTTTCTCCAGATGGTTATTCTTTACAAGCATGTTTTATTGCTGAATTTGTTCTTACTTTATTTTTCCTTTTAATAATTCTAGGCGCTACAGATAAATTTGCAAGTACACCTTTCTGTGGAGTAGCTATTGGTCTAGGATTAACACTAATTCACTTAATCAGTATTCCGATTACAAATACGTCAGTAAATCCTGCCAGATCACTATCACAAGCTATTTTTGTTGGTGGAGGGCCATTATCACAAGTCTGGTTGTTTTGGGCCGCTCCTATTCTTGGTGCTTTAGCTGCTGGTTTCCTATATAAAACTCTACTGCAAAATCATGCAGAAGCATAATTAATTCACATCAAAAAATATAAAAAAGGTTTTAGAATTCTAATTTTCTAAGACCTTTTTTACATTAAACCATTTTCAGTTAAAACAATATTCAATCAAAAAATCGACAACTAAAACGATATAGCTTTATGAAATTACTTATTTTTGAATAAAATGATTATCGTATTATGAATGAGATTATTTCCTATTTCAGTACAATTCCATCTTCTCACAGAAGTTTAATTCTTGTTGGCGGAATTACCATTTTCTGGTTGATTGAAAACACGTTTCCTCTATTCCGAATGCAATACAAGAAATGGCCGCATGCTGGAATAAATTTCTTTTTTACTTTCACTACGATTCTAGTCAATTTTATTTTAGCTTTCATTTTAATAAAAACGGCAAGTTGGACGACAGAAAATCATTTTGGTATCTTACAATGGCTTCCTGCAATACCCATCTGGCTTTATGTAATAATCGGTTTATTACTTTTAGATTTAATTGGTGCTTATTTAGCCCATTTTGTACAGCATAAATTTAAATTTCTCTGGCAATTTCACTTAGTACATCATACTGATACATGGATTGATACTACAACTGCCAACAGACATCATCCAGGTGAAAGCGTTATACGGTTTATTTTTACCACTTTAGGTGTCTTAATTGTTGGCTCACCAATGTGGATGGTTTTTCTATATCAGTCCTTATCAGTTGTGGCTTCACAGTTTAATCATGCTAATATTTCGCTTCCCAAAAAACTAGATACCTTCCTAAGTTATTTTATTGTTTCTCCTAATATGCATAAAGTTCATCATCATTACGTATTGCCTTATACAGACAGTAATTATGGAAACATCTTTTCTGTTTGGGACAGACTTTTTGGAACTTTTACTTATTTACCCAAAGAACAGCTTGTTTATGGAGTTGATACTCATATGAAGCCTCAAGAAAACAATGAATTGAAGAATCTGCTAAAAATACCATTTCAAAAATCACGATCTTTCAAAAACAGTTAAAATCAGTAAAAAAAGTAGACTTTACTGAACCAACGTATTATTTTTTTTTTTAATATTGATACAGAAATTGAAAATCAATCTATTAATAATTAACACCCTATTTTGAATTAATTTTCACGAGATGAAAAAGAGTAGCCGCAAAGAATTGACTCAGGAACAAACTGAAAAACTTGTTTCGTTAGCTTTAGAAGAAAGAAATCCATTTGAAATTATAAAAAAAGAATTTGGATTAGCCGAAAAAGAAGTCTTGGACATCATGAAGAAGAAAATGCCTCTTGAAAAATTTGAGATGTGGAAAAAGAAGGCAATTGCAAACAAACCAAAACCAAAACCAGTAAAAATAGATGATTTTGATGAAGATTTGGATGGAAAGTATTATATAAAAAATAAATTCGACTAAGATTTAAAGCTCTTGTTTTCAAGAGCTTTTTTTTATTTTTTAATTTAATGTAATTTTTTAGTAACTTTTCGATACTTTTTGTTACAAATACAATTAACTAAACATAAACAAATGAAGAAAATACTTTACACCTTAGCTCTAGCGGTAACCTTTTGGAGCTGTAAAACAGGTAGCACTGGAGCCGCAAAAAGCAATACGGTAGAAGTGAACATTAATTTAACTGATGTTAAAGATGATAAGGTCTTGGTAACTGTTACTCCACCAGCCATTAAAACAGACGAAATTGTTTACAGTATTCCTAAAACCGTTCCTGGTACTTATTCTACAGATAACTACGGAAAATATTCAGAAGATTTCAAAGCATTTGACGCTAAAGGAAATCCCCTTACGGTAAAAAGAATTGATGATAATTCATGGTCAATTTCTAATGCCAAAACATTAAAAAAAATCACTTATTTAGTAAACGATACTTTCGATACTGAAAAAGGAACAGGATTCGGAAATGACGATGTATTCTCGCCTGCCGGAACCAACATTAATGCGGGTAAAAACTTCATGGTAAATACACATGGTTTTGTAGGTTATTTTCAGGACAAATTAGATATTCCTTATAAAGTTACTATCACACATCCTGAAACACTTTGGGGAGCTACTTCTATGACAGACGAAGATGCAAGTAATACTTCGGACGTTTTTAAAACTTCTCGTTATGCTGTTTTAGTAGAAAATCCGATTATGTATGCTAAACCTGACTACACTACATTTAATGTAAACGGAATGGATATTTTGATTGCTGTTTACTCTCCAACTGGAAAATATACTGCAGAAAGCATTACTCCAGAAATGAAAACGATGATGACGGCACAGAAAAACTTTTTAGGAAAAGTAAATTCTACTAAAAAATACAGTGTTTTAGTGTACTTATCAAGTATGGAAAAAGATGATGCACATGGTTTTGGTGCTTTAGAACATCCAACAGCGACAACAGTGGTTTTACCTGAAACTATGCCTAAAGAAAAATTAGTAGAAACAATGAAAGATGTTGTTTCTCACGAGTTTTTCCACATCGTTACACCATTGACCATTCACTCGAAAGAAATTCAGTTTTTTGATTATAATGCACCGAAAATGTCTGAGCATTTATGGATGTACGAAGGTGTTACCGAATATTTTGCAAATCTTTTCCAAATCAATCAAGGTTTGATTGACGAAGCAGAATTCTACACTCGTATTGCTGATAAAATTGATCAGTCTAAACAATTGAACGATACGATGTCATTTACTGTAATGAGTAAAAATGTATTAGAGCAGCCTTACAAAGATCAGTACTTAAACGTATATCAAAAAGGAGCGTTGATCGGAATGTGCATTGATATCATCATTAGAGAAAAAAGCAATGGTGAAAGAGGTATTTTGGATTTAATGCATAAATTATCTGATGAATACGGTGTTGAAAAACCATTTAACGATGACGAACTTTTTGCAAAAATTACTTCTTTAACTTATCCAGAAGTGGGTGAATTTTTAAACAAATATGTTGCAGGTACAACTCCAATTCCTTACGATTTCTATCTGGCAAAAGTTGGTGTAGCGAAAGCAACTACAAAAAAACCAGGAAATCCTTTTATTAAAGGACAAATGCCATATATCACTATTGATAAAGCAACAAAAGAAATTGCTGTTCGTCCTGAAGTTGAAACAGAATTTTTCAAAAATCTAAACCTAAAAGCTGGTGATAAAATTTTAGCTGTAAACAACAAATCATACAATTTGGATAACATTTATGATTTGATTACAGAAAGTGAAAACTGGAAAGAAAACGATCCAATCACTTTAAAAATTAAACGTGGTGCTAAAGAAGAAACGATTAAAGGAACTGTAAAATTACCATATGAAGAAGCTGAAACTTTTACGGTAACAGATCCTTCAAAAGAGAAACTTAAAAATGCATGGTTAAAAGGATAATTCTTTTAATTCAATAAATAAAAAAAACCGACAATCACTTGTCGGTTTTTTTTATGCTTTTTGCTTAGTTATTTCTTAACTGGAAACTTCCAATCAAATTCATCTTTATCATTGATGATTGCTCCTATTTCGAATTTAACAACTTCATCAAACTCAGTTTGTAAAATAAACCAATTGTCTTCGTTAAAGTAGTTCTCAAAAGTATCAAAAGTTTCCTGATTGTATTTTGTGATTCCTTTTGTTGCTAAATCTTTCTTTACATCAGCAATTTTTCTTCCGATTAATTTGAATCCGAAAACTTCTAGATTACTGCTTGATGCTACAATATATCCTAATTTTAAATCTTCTTCCTGATAAAAAGTCAATCTGATTTTATGTGCATTATAGACAAAAATCACATTATCATCTTCGTCCTTGTAGTTTTTATCAGGTTTTCCTAAAGCAGCTGTTACATCATTCTGCTTCATTCCGAAAAGCAGTTTATCAATTCCTGATTTTAAATTTATTTTCATATTGGATAGTCTTTATTTGAAATGCAAATTTCGTGAAGTTTTTGTTTTTTCGCCACGAATTGCACGAATTTCTCTAATTTTCTTTTTTTAATTTAATTTTTAATAGTGTCTTTATTTGCCTTGAAGTTCCAAGAACAACTCCGATTGCTCCTCCGACATAACTAAATCTATGCATTTCTGAAGCCGCAATCAGATTTTTTATATTGTTAATTTTAAGAGGAAAACAACAATGCTCTTCTAAGTTTGAAAAACCAAAAAAACCATAGCACAACCCTAACAAACCCGTAAACGTAGTTACAGCTAACATTATTAGAATTGCACGACTAATACTTTTAATCATCATTTTTGCACCTGGAAAAAATAAACCTATAAAAGCAAAAAGTAATCCCGCATATAGACCAATCCACCAAACTGCCCATGCTCCTATTATTGAAGCCGTCAATCTTGGTGTCTCTCTGCCATATTCTATAAAGCCGAATCTTTCAAAAAACACTTCCTTAAAAAGTTCATCTGAAATTGTATAAGTGAATTGATTGTGTAAAATGCCAAAAAGTAAAGCAATTACAATACTTAAGAAGATAGTACAAACAAAAACAACTGCCTTTTTCATCTCATATTTATGATAAATGAAACTTACTCATTCATTTCATCATAACGTTCTGGAACTTGCGGATCATAAAGCGGACATTTGAATTCTTCCATGATATCAACTAGTTTGTTCATGGTTTTTCCTTCTGTTCCGTAGCAGTCAATTTTTATACTTTGTGGCGTAGTAATAACCTGGAAAGCGCCTTTCCCTTTTGGATTTTTCCAGCTGTTTTCATCCACTCTTTCCCAATCTGAAAAGACTGAATTGATTCTGTTTACGATTACTTCAACCTGAAGAACAGCCAGACCTTCTACTTCTTCTTTTTCAAGTAAGGCTTCATAAACTTCTTGATTGTTAAGATAGATTTCGTCCAGATATTTCCAAAAAAGTAATTCGTACATAATCGGTGAGTTTTTTTTTAAACCATATAAGTTATATAAGTTCATTTTAGTTTAGCGCGCAACAAACTTAATTTACTTATATAACTTATATGGTTTAAATATTTTTAATATTCGAATGTTCCGTATTCGCTTGTGATAGTCAGCTTTTTAGAATCTGAAGCTTCTACTCTACCTACGATTTGAGCATCAACATTGAATGATTTTGAAATTTCAATAATATCCTGAGCAATATTTTCAGGAACATAAAGCTCCATCCTATGACCACAGTTGAATACCTGATACATTTCTTTCCAGTCTGTTTTGGATTGTTCTTGAATTAATTTGAACAATGGCGGTACTGGAAATAAATTGTCTTTTATAACGTGTAAATCTTTTACGAAATGCAAAATTTTAGTTTGTGCACCACCACTACAGTGTACCATTCCGTGAATTTCTTCTGGAGTATATTTATCTAAAATTTTCTTGATAATTGGCGCGTAAGTTCTGGTTGGAGAAAGTACTAATTGTCCAGCATTGATTGGACTATTTTCAACTTCATCAGTAAGATTAACTTGTCCAGAATAAATCAATTCTTCTGGAACCGCAGCATCATAACTTTCAGGGTATTTCTTAGCCAAGTATTTTCCAAAAACATCATGACGTGCCGACGTTAATCCGTTACTTCCCATTCCACCATTATAGCTTTTCTCATAAGTTGCTTGTCCGAAAGAAGCCAAACCTACTATTACGTCACCTGCTTTGATGTTTGCATTATCTACAACATCAGAACGTTTCATACGAGCTGTTACTGTAGAATCTACTATAATAGTACGAACTACGTCTCCAACGTCTGCTGTTTCTCCACCTGTTGAATGAATGGTTACACCAAACGATTTTAATTCGTTGATTAATTCTTCTGTTCCGTTGATGATTGCAGAAATAACTTCAGCTGGAATTAAGTTTTTATTTCTTCCAATTGTTGAAGAAAGCAAAATATTATCGGTTGCACCAACACATAATAAATCGTCAATATTCATGATTAAGGCATCCTGAGCAATTCCTTTCCAAACTGAAAGATCTCCGGTTTCTTTCCAATACATATAAGCCAAAGAAGATTTTGTTCCCGCTCCGTCTGCGTGCATAATAAGGCAATACTCTTCATCTTGAGTTAAATAATCTGGAACAATTTTACAGAAAGCCTGCGGAAATAAACCTTTATCAATATTTTTTATGGCGTTGTGTACGTCTTCTTTTGATGCCGAAACACCTCTTTGTGCGTACCTTTTGCTAGAATCTGAACTCATGAAAATTAGTTTGTGTTGATGTGGTGCAAAGATAATCCCTTTTTTTAATTCTTTGATTGATTCTTATATCTGTTTCAAAAAAAAATCGGCCGAATGGTTTCTTCTGCCGATTTCCCTAAATAAAATTGGTTATGAAGCTTTTGGCTTGCTATTTTTAAAATTTCAAAAGAAGACTAATATCGTTTTGAAACAATTGATCTTATACACAAAATCATAGTCAAAATTAGAAAACTAATCGAAACCTTATTCAATTAGAAACATTTAATTTTCAACAACTTATCACCTTCTCGACAAACTGTAGGACTATCCCGATGAACTTCAAAACACTTAAAAACAAAAGAAAGAAATTACTTTCTTTTTTGTAATTTTCTATTTATAAAAAAGACAAAAAAGCCTGTCTTTTTTTAGAGACAGGCTTCAAATAAAGCTTTAATTTGAGATTATTTTGTAAATAATAACTCTCTGTATTTTGTTAAGGTCCAGCTTTCGTCATCCACTAACAATTCTAATTTATCACAGTGATTACGAATTTCATCGAAATAAGGTTTCACGTTATTGCAATACGCTTCTGCCATTTTTTGAGCATCTGTTAACTGATTGGCTTTCTTTCTTTCGTTAGTCATTGCCAATACTTTAGAATTAATTCCTTCAATATGACCTGAAATTTCTTTAATCAAAACAATTTGTTCTCTTGCAATAGTTTCAAATTCTTTTCCGAAAATTTCTTTTAAACCTTTCACATTTTCAATTAACGTATTTTGGTAACGAATTGCAGTTGGAATCACATGATTTCTGGCGATATCTCCTAAAACTCTTCCTTCAATCTGAATTTTTTTAGTGTATTCTTCCAATTCAATTTCGTAACGAGCTTCGGCTTCAACGTGGTTAAAGATTCCTAGTTCTTCAAATAAATCCAAAGCTTTTTTAGAAACTTTTGCTTTAATTGCTTCTGGAGTTGTTTTAAAATTGCTCAAACCTCTTTTAGCAGCTTCCTTTTCCCATGCTTCGCTATAACCGTCACCTTCAAAAAGAATCTTTTTAGATTGTTTGATGTATTCTCTTAAAACATTAAAGATAGCGTCATCTTTTTTCATGTCTTTTGAGTCAATCAGCTTTTCTACTTCATTTTTAAAGTCAATTAATTGTTTTGCTACAATCGCATTCAAAGTAGTCATAGCATTTGAACAGTTTGAATTTGAACCAACAGCTCTAAACTCAAATTTATTTCCTGTAAAAGCGAAAGGCGAAGTTCTGTTTCTGTCTGTATTGTCTAATAATACGTCTGGAATTTTACCAACAACATTTAATTTTAAATCTGTTTTTTCTTCTGGAGAAAGTTTTCCTGTTGTAACACTTTCCAACTCAGACAAAACTTTTGTCAACTGTGCTCCAATAAATACCGACATAATTGCTGGCGGCGCTTCATTTGCTCCTAACCTGTGGTCGTTACTTGCAGTTGCAATAGAAGCTCTTAATAAAGTTTCGTTATCGTTTACCGCTTTGATGGTATTAATAAAGAAAGTCAAAAACTGCAAATTGCTCATTGGCGTTTTGCTCGGACTTAATAAGTTAACTCCAGTATCTGTTGCCAATGACCAGTTATTGTGTTTTCCAGAACCGTTTACTCCTTTAAATGGTTTTTCGTGAAATAATACTTTAAAGTCATGACGTTCTGCTACTCTTTGCATCACATCCATTAATAAAGAGTTGTGATCTACCGCTAAATTCGTTTCCTCAAAAATCGGAGCTAACTCAAACTGATTTGGCGCCACCTCATTATGACGTGTTTTTACCGGAATCCCTAATAACATACATTCCTGCTCTAAATCTCTCATATAAGTAAGAGCGCGAGTTGGAATAGATCCAAAATAATGATCGTCTAACTGTTGTCCTTTTGCAGAAGTATGTCCTAATAAAGTTCTTCCCGTCATCATTAAGTCGGGACGAGAATTTGCCAAAGCTTTATCAATCAGGAAGTATTCTTGCTCCCATCCTAAAGTTGCTGTTACCTTTTTTACGTTTTTGTCAAAATATTTACAAACTTCTGTTGCAGCTTCATCAATTGCAGATAATGCTCTTAACAAAGGAATTTTATTATCTAAAGCTTCACCTGTATAGGCAATAAAAACTGTCGGAATACATAAAGTTGTACCATATATAAAGGCCGGAGAAGTTGGATCCCAAGCAGTATAACCTCTTGCCTCAAAAGTATTTCTGATTCCACCATTTGGAAAACTTGATGCATCTGGTTCTTGTTGTACCAATTGTGCTCCACCAAATTTCTCTACAGATTCATTTCCGTCATACGAAGTTTCAAAAAAAGCATCATGTTTTTCTGCTGTTGTTCCTGTAAGAGGCTGAAACCAGTGTGTATAATGTGTTACACCTTTAGAAAGCGCCCATTCTTTCATTCCCATAGCAATATAATCTGCCAGTTTTCTGTCGATTTTAGTTCCGTGCTGAATGGCATCTCTCACTCCTTTAAAGGCATCTGAAGTCAAATACTGCTTCATCGCTTTTTCGTTAAACACATTTGATCCGAAAAGATTTGATTTTCGACCAATTTCTTCAAAATGCACCGGCTTTCTGTTAGAAGCTTGTTGTAAAGCTTGAAAACGTAATGTTGACATGGTTATGTATATTTTAAATTCGTACTAATTTTCACTAAAAAATGATCGACAAATATAAACAATTAAAATGCCTGTTTGGAATATAAATTTTAGATTTTTGAAATAGAATTTCTCAACATAAAAAGCTTTTTTCGAAGAATAATGAATTCAATTCGCAGAAATATAACAAAACTGTACGGTAATATTGATTAAATAAACATTTTTTCATAATTCCTTAACCTAGAAACTCAAAAAAGAGCCTTAATTATTACGAATTTATTTTTTTAAGGTTAATAAAATTGCTTTTTTTAAAATATACCCCTCCCAAAATTGCGCTTATCCAAAAAATTATAGTTCACCAAACAAAATAGCCCCCTAATTTTTAGGACTAAAAAAATAAATCTATATTTGACCCAGCGAAAAAACAAAAAAAATAAATTTATATTATTATGGCTAAAATTAAGTTAGAGTACATTTGGTTAGACGGATATGAACCAACTCAAAATCTTAGAAGTAAAACTAAAGTTGAAGAACACGAAAACTTCAAAGGAACATTAGAAGAACTTGGAAACTGGTCATTTGATGGTTCGTCAACAAGACAAGCTGAAGGTGGATCTTCTGACTGTTTATTAGTTCCTGTTGCAATCTATCCAGATCCAACTCGTATCAACGGATGGTTAGTAATGTGCGAAGTTATGTATGCTGACGGAACACCACACCCTTCTAACGGTAGAGCCACAATTGATGATGATAATGATGATTTTTGGTTTGGTTTCGAACAAGAGTATTTCATCATGGATACTAAAACACAACTCCCACTTGGTTTCCCAGTTGGAGGATACCCTGCTCCACAAGGGATGTACTACTGTTCAGTAGGTGGAAAAAACACTCACGGTAGAAAATTAGTTGAAGAGCATGCTGATTTATGTATCGCTGCTGGAATCAACTTTGAAGGAATCAACCAAGAGGTTGCTTGCGGACAATGGGAGTTCCAATTATTCGCTAAAGGAGCTAAAAAAGCTGGAGATGAAATCTGGGTTGCTCGTTACTTATTAGATCGTTTGACTGAGAAATATGGTTACTATATTGAATACCACCCAAAACCTCTAGGAGATACAGACTGGAATGGTTCTGGAATGCACGCTAACTTCTCTAACACAGTTCTTAGAACATGTGGTTCTCAAGAAACTTATGAGAAAATCTGTGAAGCTTTCCGTCCTGTTACTAAAGAGCACATCGAGGTTTACGGAGCTTACAACGATCAACGTTTAACTGGTAAACACGAAACTGCTTCTATCAACGATTTCTCTTATGGAGTTTCAGACAGAGGATGTTCTATCAGAATTCCTTTAATGACTGTTCAAAAAGGATGGAAAGGTTGGTTGGAAGACAGAAGACCAGCTTCAAACGGAGACCCTTACAAAATTGCTGCAAGAATTATCAAAACTGTTAACTCAGCGCTATAATTCAAAGCTTACATTATATTCTAAAAAGTGCCAACATTTATTTGTTGGCACTTTTTTTTGCATTCAACATCTTTTGACACTTTGTCAAAGTTTAAAACTTTGACAAAGTTCTCAAGCAAGCTCGCAATTCATGTTTTTCAACATCAAACTCGACACTTCAAAAACCAACAAACCTTATAACTTTATAACACTTAGCATTTTACAAATAACAAATATTACTTAATTTTAGGACTAAATTTAATTTTTAAGTTAAACTTCAAAACTTATCTTTGTATACCATTAAAAAAAAACATTATGATAGTCTGGTCCCTCTTTTTACTTGCTGTAATTTTCATTCTTGCTTTAGACCTTGGTGTCTTCAATAAAACACCACATATTATTAGTACTAAAGAAGCCAGCAAATGGACTTTGGTTTGGGTTACTTTATCATTCCTTTTTTCAGGAGTTATTTATTGGCTTTATACCACAGATTATATTGCAAATCCCGACAATCTAAAACCTACTGTCGCAGCAATGAAGTTCATAACAGGATATTTAATCGAACTTTCTTTAAGCGTAGATAATATTTTTGTGATTGCAATTATTTTTGCTTCCTTTAAAATTCCGCAAAAATACCAGCATCGCGTTTTATTCTGGGGAATTCTAGGTGCTATTGTTTTCCGTGGTTTGATGATTTTCTTTGGAGTAATGTTAATTAGTAAGTTTACCTGGACCACTTATGTCTTTGGAATTTTCCTGATTTTTACCGCTATAAAAATGTTGTTTTCTGGCGAAGACGAAGACTTTCATCCAAAAGATTCTTTTGTATACAAGACACTAGGAAAAGTTATTCCGATTACTTCAGAAATGGATGGCGAAAAATTCTTTATCTCAACCAACACTGCAAAAAAAGCTGCAACACCATTATTTGTTGCCCTGATTGTAATTGAAGTTATGGATGTGCTTTTTGCTGTAGACAGTGTTCCAGCAATTTTAGCCATTACAAAAGACCCATTTTTAGTATTTAGCTCTAATATTTTTGCCATTTTAGGATTGCGTTCTATGTATTTCTTCTTAGCAAATATGTTAGCAAAATTCAGTTATTTAGAATACAGTTTAGTAGCCATTTTAGCTTTTGTGGGATTAAAAATGTTACTACACGATTATATTGAAGTTCCAGAATGGGCTTCTTTAGGATTTATTGCTTTATCTCTTTTAGTTGGAGTTTTGGTTTCTCTAAAATTTGGACCAGAAAAAGTATTAAACGATTCATCAAGTGAAGAATAATTGTTTTTAAAATATATCATAAAAAAAGGAAATCTTGAGATTTCCTTTTTTTTATACTATAAAACCAAAAATTAAATTTTAACCTTCTGCACTTGACTTTCAGTTAATTTAGCTGCTTTCATCACCTCTAAATAATTATTTTTATTTACCGAAGCTGCAAAATTAGCAGGAACAACGACAATTCTAAAAATTTGTTGAGTTCGGTATTCCGCAGGAATAGTTGCCTGGTCATTTCCATCTAAATAGATATTTACATAATTCTGTGTAAAAACGTATTTTAATGAAAAATCTCTTGACCCATTGTCAAAATAATAAGTCTCAGGTAATGCTTGCCATACTGGTCTACCTCCCTCATCTGTTCCATCAAAACGGTACACCAACACTACATCTGAATCATAAATCCCCTCAGGAAAAGTAAATCTAACTGCATAACCATTATTATTTGTAAAATTATAATAGTTTGGTGCTACATTTTCATAAACTGTCCCAATTGTATCATAGTCAACATTATTATCATCGTTCGAACAACTCGAAAACGCCATCATTCCAACAACAGCGAATAGTGTAAGTATCTTTTTCATAATTTTTATTTTTTTAAGGATTATACTATAAAGGTATTCCAAAAATTAAACCAAAAAAAGTAATTCGGTTAATTTTAGAACTAAACAGCCTTTATTTTTTCGCAATTACTTGATTTTTAAGCAATATTTTACTGAAGAACAAAACATGATAAGGCAATGAATTTTCCCAATAATCCCAAGTATGCGCTCCTGGACGTTCTGTATAATCGTGATCTGTTTTATTATAAACCAATCTTCTGTGTAATTCTCTGTTGGGTTCAATTAAAAAATCATCAACACCACAGTCAATCACCAAAGGAAGTTTGTTTGCTTTGATTTTATCGGCCATTCTTAAAACAGAATTTTGTTCGTACAATTCTGTATTACCGCTTTTATCTCCGAAAACGGGTTGCATTAATTTTACAATCTGAGCCGATGAATCTCTGTTTAACATTGTACTCATATCTACTGCTCCACTCATACTTCCTGCTGCACAAAACAAATCAGGATGTTTGGCCGACAAATACAACGCACCATGTCCACCCATTGAAAGACCTGTAATTACTCTTCCGTTTCTATTGGCAATTGTCTTATACGTTTTATCTACTTTCTGAATCACTTCCTGCGTAATAAAAGTCTCAAACTGACTTTCTTTATTTACGGGGCTGTCCAGATAAAAACTAAATGTTTCTCCTTCAGGCATTACAATAATCATATTGTATTGATCTGCCAGATTATGAACCAGTTTTTTGTTGGGAGTATTTTTAAGCCAGTCGCTAAAGTGCCCATAAGCTCCGTGCAATAAATACATTACCGGAAAAGCAGTTTTACTTTTAGCATAAGAAGTAGGCAAAACTACGGCCGCTTTATAGGTTTTCCCCATTGCGGTGCTGGCGACTTGTAAAGTATCTACTTTTGCTGCGTATGTCAAGGTGGTCAGACATAGCAAAAATGCAGACAATAACATTTTAATTTTCTTCATTTTGATATATTTTTTCTGATTAGGGTTTGTAAATATACCTTTTTTCAGAATAGTATATATGAAAAATCCGACTGAGTCTTAGTAGTAAAAAAAGATAGCCACGAATTCACGAATTTTATTTTACAGCATTCTCATATAGCACGATCCTATAAATTTCACCAATTAATTTGATAGCTCCCCAATTCGTGAAATAAAAATTAAATAGCCACGAATTCACGAATTAATATTAAAAAAATTCGTGAATTCGTGGCTAAAAAAAAACTTAGCTAAAAACTAGCTAATTATAATCTTATGCTCGTGACGGTATTGCGAAGCGCTTTTACCAGTATATTGTTTAAACGATTTACTAAAGTGACTGAAATTATTGAATCCGCTTTCGTAACAAACTTCATTAATACTCATTGGCTGTTCTGCCAAAAGTTTTGAAGCATGTACCAAACGATACTCATTTACAAATTCAGTAAATGTTTTGTTGGAAATCTTTTTGAAATAACGACAGAATGAAGGCGTTGTCATACTTACCAAACTCGAAACTTCGTCTATTGAAATCGATTCTTGGAAATGATCTTTCACAAAATTAAAAACCACATTGATACGATCATTATCCTGAGTCTGTAATTCTAACGAAAATCCGTCTGCATTTAATACAGTACATTCCTCAACCGATTCCAACTCGTCTAAAACACTCAAAAGTGTCATTAGTTTCTGAAATGGCGGTTCATTTTCCATCATTTCAATTTTCTTTCCTATTCTTTTTTTTGCTTCACCACCAAAAGCGATTCCGCCTTTAGCCTGATTTAAAATATTCTGAACCCTTTTCATTTCAGGAGCAGCAAGAAAATCGCTTCCTAAAAATTCAGGTTTAATATGAATTACGGTTTCGTTTGTATTTCCCGTATTTTCATTTGTAAATCCGCAATGGGGTAAATTGGCTCCTATCAAAAGTAAACTACCATTGGTATAATAAGAAACATGGCTTCCTATTTGTCTTTTTCCTGCCCCGCCATTTATATACACCAACTCAATCTCTGGATGATAATGCCATAAATGAGCTTTACTATTGGTCTTTTCGGCGTGTTTAGTGTAGGTAAAAGAACTTCCGTATGAGTTAGTTATCACTTCAAGAGCTGGGGCAATTGTCTTCATGATAATTCTTTTAAAAAATAATAGCAAAATTAACAAAAACACCTAAAATAATTTAAATTTTAACCTATAACGGTTTCGTAAATGCGAATTTTACATTAAAATAACGTTCTTAACACTGCGAATTATACATCAAAAACGACTTTTTTTTCAGGTCTCATTTTTTTTCTCGACATTTTTTTCAATAATCTTATTTAAAACCCGAATTAATACCAATATGGCAAATTTTGTAAGAAAGATGGAAATTTTATGAAGTATTGAATTATTGCAAAACTTTGAAGAATAACAATCAAATTAACAAAAACATAAGATTTAAATCAAATTTTAACCTATAACGGTTTCGTAAATGAGAATACAGCATATAAATTGGAAAATATAGATGTTAAAATAACACACATGTTGGTATAACTTTGCCTCAGAGAAATGAACGAAAAAAATTTAATACTATAGAATATGAAAAAGATTATGAAATTAAGTTTAGTATGCGCAGTACTTCTAACAGGAATGAGTACTTATGCAATTGATGGAAATGAAGCGTTAAATCTTCATGTATTAAAAGGAAATGGCAAGGTTATTGCTTTTGGTATTAACCAACTTCAAAAAGCAGTTATCAGTATTTATGATACTAATGGTAATGTACTTTATACTGAAAACGCATCTGGTAAAGATGGAATTTTAAGAACTTTCAGTTTAGAAGAATTTCCACAAGGAAAATATATTTTAGAAGTTGCTGATAATTTCAAAAAAGTAAAATACGATATTACTGTAGATTCAAAAAATTCAGTTTTATCTTCAAAAGGAACTACTTCTTCTTTATAAGAAGTAAATATTCTAAAGATTAAGTGTTACTTCACGGCACTTAAAACTTTATACTCTAATAAAGTATAAAAAGTGAGGTTAGATAGTTAGTAAGTTAAAAACTTTCAAAAGTTTTAGAAACAGCTCTTTGTGGTTACTGAGCTGTTTTTTTTTGCTCTTTACTTTTTTATTTAACCGCAAAGACGCTAAGAAAAAAAGCGCAAAGTTCGCAAAATATTTTCTTTAGCCACAGATTATAAGGATTAAAAGGATTTTAAAAATCTGTGTTAATCCTTTAATCTGTGGCTAACTTTTTACATAACGATTTCGCAATTTATTCAGAACATAGCCAAAGGTTTCAACTTAGGGTACGTATCGTGTTTCAATCTTTGCGTACCCAAGGTTGAAACCCTGGGCTATGTTTTATATAGAATTCGCAAAAGATATTTTACAAAGCTTTACGAACTCTGCGCCTTCTTTGTGTCTTTGCCGTAAAAAACAAATCTTAGCATTCAAAAATTCCTACATTTTTAAAGAAATCTTTACCTCAATGTAAATTAAAAATCATGAAAAACGTTGAAAAATAATTATCGATTTAGCCAAAACGATAAAAATAATTCAAATTTTAACATATAACGGTTTCGTAAATGAGAATACAGCATATAAATTGGAAAATATAGTTGTGTATTTACACTTACAACTGAAGTAATTTAGCATCAGAGAATTAGAACTATTAATTTAAAAACTAAATACCATGAAAAAGATTATTAGATTGAGTTTAGTAGCAGCGTTGTTTTTCGCAGGAATAAACACTTACGCAATTGATGGCAATGAAGATTTTAACCTTCATGTTATAAAAGCAAATGGAAAATTAATCAGTTTCGGTCTTAACCAGACACAAAAAGCCACTTTAACTATATATGCAAAAGACGGATCTTTTATTTATTCTGAAAATGCATCTGGTAAAGAAGG
The DNA here is from genome assembly GCF_036405015.1 of Flavobacterium sp. Classification (GTDB taxonomy): domain Bacteria; phylum Bacteroidota; class Bacteroidia; order Flavobacteriales; family Flavobacteriaceae; genus Flavobacterium. The sequence continues at coordinate 24,345 of NZ_DASWYK010000183.1, forward strand.
AATTTTAAGAACTTTCAGCCTGGAAGAATTCCCTGAAGGAACTTATTTCTTAGAAATTGAAGACAATACAAAAAAAGCAAAATACGAAATCTTAGTTGGTGAAAATGTTACTGTTTTATCTCAAAAAGCAGTTTCTTCAGCTTACAAATCAGATTTTGCTAAAAATACTAGCGTAGCAGTACGCTAAAAAAGTTTTTATACTCTCATACAGTATAAAAAGTGAGGTTAGATAGTTAGTAAGTTTAAAAACTTTCAAAAGTTTTAAAAACAGCTCTTTGTGGTTACTGAGCTGTTTTTTTTTGCTCTTTACTTTTTTTTATTTAACCGCAAAGAGCGGTAAGTTTTTTATCTAAGATTACGCATATAAAACGCAAAGTTCGCAAAGCTTTAACTACATAGCTTTGCGGACTTTTTTATTCTATAAAATTGATCCAAAAAAACTTAGCGCTCTTTGCGTAAACCTTTGCGCCTTTGCGGTTAATCACACCTTCCTTTTCGTAAATAAATTCTTAATCTATTGTAAAATTAAAACCAAGCGAAAGTTTAAAAAATATTAAGCGAATTAACATAAACGTTAAATATAATTCACAATTTAACCTATAACGGTTTCGTAAATGAGAATATAGCATAGAAATCGGAAAATACAGTTGCGCTTTTTCATGCATTACATAAGTAATTTAGCATCAGAGAATTAGAACTAATAATTTAAAAACTAAGTACCATGAAAAAGATTGCAAAATTGAGTTTAGTAGTAGCGTTGCTTTTCACTGGAATTAGCACTTACGCAATTGATGGAAATGAATTTAATCTTCATGTATTAAAAGCTAATGGAAAACTGATCACTTTCGCACTTAACAAAGTAGAGAAAGCCAATTTAGCTATTTATGACAAAGAGGGAAATTTAATTTATTCTGAAAACGCAACCGGTAAAGACGGAATCTTAAGATCTTTCAGCTTAGAAGAATTTCCAGAAGGAACTTATTTCTTAGTAGTAGAAGACAATGTAAAAAAAGCAAAATATGAAATTACAATTAAAGATAATGCTTCATTATCTAGAACTGCAATTTCTTCTGTTTACAAAGCAGGTTTTGCAAAAAACACAAGTGTTGCTACACGTTAAAATTTTATACACTCCAAAAAAGGTATAAAAACAAGGTTAAAAAAAATTAAAAGTATTTTATTGTTTGAAGGAAAAAGACAGCTCTTAGTTGGTTACAGAGCTGTTTTTTTTATTTCAAATTAAATGTAACATTTACACTAATATCTGTTCCTGAAAAGATATTCTTATAAATTGAAGTTCTTGATTTTAAAGCTGTAAAAAAAGTTGATTTTTTTTCAAAAAATAAAAATCCACAAGCCCAGTAAATACGTACATAGTTCAAACAAAATGCAGAAATAGTTTCAATTCAACAACTTAAGTGTTTGAAAACGCTTTTTTATTGCCAAAAATTAAATTTGTATTTGTAGTTTTGCTCGTTCCACATTTAGTAATTAACAATTAAAAAAAACATGACAAAATTTACCAAAGCCGGTTTAGTTGCTGCCTTTTTTTTAGCGACTGTGTTTACCTATGCCATTGATGGAAAAGGTGATTATATTCTAAACATTAAAACAGGAAACGGAAAAGTAGTTAGCTTTACTTTAGACACTGTTGAGAATTCATCTTTCTCTATCTATGATGAGAATCACAATTTACTTTATGCTGGAGACGCTGCAGCAAACAACTTAGAAGTTTCTAAAACTATTAGTTTAGAAAGTTTTCCTGCTGGAACTTATGTTCTTGAAGTGAAAGCAAACGACAAAGTGAAGAAACACGAAATCAAAGTTGCTGCCAAAAAAATAAAGGCAGTGAAGTTAGATGAAGCTGTGAACCACAGTCCTTCTTTCCGTCGCTAAGCCTTTTTTGCCCCCAACGAAAAAGTTTAAAAAGCAGTTCTTTTACCAGGAGAACTGCTTTTTTATTTAAAAGCTTAATTTTTCTTTTGGCTCTGGCGGATAATCTTTCAATTCTATCGCAATAAATTGAGAACTGTATTTTTTCATCTTATCAAAAGCATCCAATAAAATTGCCGATCCTCCCTCCTTTACCGCTTCTTGTACCACTTGCATCGCAAATTCGCATCCCGCAGGATCTACACCTCCCAAATCAAATACAATATTTTTTGTTTTAGAAAGTGTCGCGTACAATGCCAAAAGTCTTCTTGGAGTACCTGCCAACGTATTGACTTTGATTTTGTTGGTCATCCATTCGATCTCAAATATTTTTTTAGAAAACGGACTACTCAAATCGGCATTCTTTCTTAAATATTCTCCAACAGTGATGGGCCAAAAAATTCTTCTAAAATTCGATTCTTTTATATGTTCTACAAAAGTCATTTTTTTATGTACCAAAATATTTGGATGTTTAGCCTCTCCGCAAAAAATTTCTTTAAGAAACATTTCAGTATTGTAAAAATGAGCTCCATTATACAAATACAGCACAATGATTTCGCCTTCATTTAAGTCAAAGGCTGGAACATTAAAGCGTTCTGTAGTTATTCCTCCGTTTTCGATTACTTTTTTCAAGATGATAGTTTTTTATTTCTTAATTCTGATCCTGTTTTAACCAATTTCCAAAAAAACTCCGCTTCATTTTTTATCATTATTTTTAAAGATTTCTGATAGACAGAAGAATGCACAAAAGCATACATATAATCTAACAAATCCAGCAATCTGAAACTTTGTTTGTATTCTGGCCGAACCTCAACACTATTGGCAAAACAAACATTTGCATTTTCTTCTTTTATGAAAATTAGATCTAAAGTTTGCTCTATTTTTGAAAGAAGTGCTTGATTTAGGTTTTGATTTTGGAAAAGATCATTTACCTGAAAATAAATACTTTTTCCGTCGAAAATCATCTTAGAAATCACGTTTTCCAATTCAGTATTTTGATCTAATTGTGAATTTTCTAATCCCCTGATTTGTTCTACATACTTTTGAATTTCCATAACCTCAGCCATTAAGTTGTCCTTAAAGCAAAAAAGCAGTTCTGTCTGAACTGCCTTTCGTTATTTCTGATTTAGTAATTTCTCTAAATATTCTATTTTCTCTTTTTCTGCCTGAAGCAAACGCTCATAAAGCTTTTTATTTTCTTCTAAAGCTTCCATTAATTTATCTAATGGATTGAAAGTACAAGAATTATAATCTCCAAAAGTATTATTTCCTGATTCGTTAAAGGTATTGAAATAGTTAATCACGCCTTCTTCTGAAAAATTTTTAATGGCTTCAGCTGTTACACCAAGCACTTTTGCAATTGCGATAAGTTTATCTTCATCGATTGTTTCACTATTTTCTATAGCCGAAATCGCCTGTTGATTTGTTCCTAAAGCCTGCGCCAAAGCTTCCTGCTTCATATCTCGAAGTTCACGAATACGGCTTATTTTTCGCCCTATATGATTTGGTTTTGTTAGTGTGCTCATAATTCAAAGATAAATAATTAAAATATCAAAATTGGCAAAATGTAAAAAACAGATTTTTCGGTGTATGATACAGCCAAAAATGATTTCATACGGTAAAATCTATTTCTACTCTTGCATCAAATCAAACAAAAGTACAATTTTTCTTATAATTATTTTGTAAAGGTCAAATTGTAAGCCATTAACTTCTAAGCCAATTAAAACTAACATTATGGAAACCAACGAAACTAAAAACCTGGAACGTCTTAAAGAATTAACCACTTTATATTTCCGCACCCTAAAACCAGCCAATGACAATTCTAAAATGCAAATCGCTCAAATCAAAGTTTTAAATTATTTCGAACTCGGCTGCCTTATTTCCGATTTACTAAAACTCTGCATTCTGGCGCTCAACAACGATATGCAAAACATAGAAAAAAAGAAATCTGAATCTATAAATATAAGCTTGATTCTAGAAACGGTTCTTTCTATTTTTCCTTTGGATGAAATGGAATTTTTGGGGTATGTTGGGGAGGTTGTTGGAGAATGACTTTCTACTTGCGAAGATGAAAGGTCTAATTTGAAAAATCTCGCAAAGGCGCTAAGTCGCAAAGTTTTTTACACAATCTTGTCATTTCGACGGAGGAGAAATCTTTGTGAGAAACCCTACTTCTGCTAGCGCGAGGGATTATGAAAGTAACTTTTGCCTTTACAAAATATTTTTTTCCTTTTGTAAAAACTACATCCGACCTAAAAGCAGATTTTATTTGTTAATTTATTATGTTTGCTATTACCAAAAACAATATTAATATATGGAAAGTGAAAATTTATCAAAAAAAACATTAGATGGCGTTCGTGCCCTTTTAGAAACACTACCCAATGTTACCTATGGAGCCAATACAATGCCATATCTAACTATTGGTGAATACGGAAAAGGCCAAGCCGCTTACAATCAATTGAAAGAAGATTTTGAGAAATTAGATTTATCAAAAATTACTGAAAACTCAGAATTAGAAAGAGAAATTAAAAAACAAAAAAAAGAATTAGCTTCTTTAACAAAACAACATGAAAAATTAGCTGAAGTTTTTGGCACGGATGGGAGTGCAAGTCCTGGGACTTTGACTCATATATTAATTGATCAGTTAAATAAAGAAGTATCTAATTTAATAAAAAAGAGAGATGATTTACTTAATGAAGTTATTAATACTGAACTTGATACAGAAGATAAAATATCAGAATTTAAAACTAAAGTTGATGATGCTGAAGCGGACTCTCAAGTTGAGTTAATAAAAATTACTGGAAAAATTAATCACGCGGAAAATGAAGCTTTATTAAAAATTCAAGAAGCACAAATT
>NZ_DASWYK010000184.1:0-3147 GCF_036405015.1 Flavobacterium sp.
AGAATAAAATTATTAACCGAAATTCTGTCTCATCAAAAGCTAATATAAGAAATATCTTTAAAACGGAAGTCTCAAATAAATTGCTTAACTTTAAGAAACTATCTACTCAATTAAAATAAAAAATTATGAAAACCCGAATGATATGGGGCAATCTTGTCTCACGTAATATAGAAAAAACAATAGCGTTTTATACTGCTTTAGGTTTCAAACAAAATGGTACAGAAACAAGTGAACTGGTTAGTTTTACTTTTTCAGAAAGTAATTTCATCATTAACTTTTTTACACCTAAAAGATTTGAATGGGCGCTAAAAGGTAAAATAGTTAATACAGAATTAAACAATGAAATTATATTTTCACTATCTGCAGACAGTAGAGAAGAAGTAGATCTCTGGCTCGAAAAGGTTAAAAAAGCCGGAGGAACTATTTTCTCTGAACCTGAAAATTACGAATTAGGTTATACTTTTGGTTTTGCTGATCCGGATGGGCATAAATTTAATTTCTTGTATTGGCCGGGGATGTAATCTTATTCTATCTTTGATTAAAATATCTTAATTGATCTATGCCAGATTTCGAATCTCATTTTATAGTGTCTAAAACCAGTTGGAGAATCTATATTAGTTTTACGGGAAATATTATTGAAAAGAACTATGAAACAGCTGATCTCATAAAGATCAACGATTTTCTGTTTTTGAAACTAAATATTCCCGAAACAAACCAATACATTCATGGCAATAAGTTATTGATCGAAAATGGTATCTTATGGATAGCTGATTCTATTCCAGATAAAAGTCCTAAAATAATTGAAATTCACACAATTGATTTTAATTTTATGGATTTCCAGATAGAAGGATTATTTTTTGGGATAGCACATTGGCTTTCTGCGTATTATAATATAGAAATGCCTGCTTATAATGTAAAATACGAACGACACAAGCGAAAATATATTTTTTTGTTCAATGAAGACAACAAAGAATCAACGAATCTCTTATATCCTGAAGGTTTTGTAGATATATTGCATAAACAAAAAGACCAATCCAGTTATTTTAAACGTATTATTTCGATCTTTTCAACATAATTTTGCTCTCGCTAACCATTTCAGAACTCAAATTTAAATCTCTCCAATATTCAGTTATAAAGTTGATAAAATCTTTATTTTCACATTCTACGAGTATAAAATTTCGAAAATCCATCCCTTTATAACCTGTAATAAACATGCGGTGATCTACAAATTGATTTCTCCAATTTTCTGCTAAAAAAGATACATCATCGTAATTTACGTAATTACGTCTTAAAATATTCTCTTTGATTTCATCGTAATCTGGAATTTTTTCATCTTCGGATTCTCCTTCAAGATCGAAATAATCTCCCATTACTATTTCCCCCGAACTTAATAATTTATAGACTCCCGTTTCTTTTATAAGAACAACAGGGCCAACACCAATTAAACGACCTCTGTCATCATCTAACTCGTAATCTTTATGTTTATAAAAAGCAAATGAATACTTTTCAGAGTCGCTAGTTTCATATATCACAAAATCAGTTCCTAACTCTTCATTTATAATACTTTGAGCTTTTTGTATATCCATTTATCTTTTAAAGTTTTTTATTGAGGTGAAAGTAGAAAATTAATCTAATTTTTTTCAAATTTGAAGAAATTAGATTTAAACTTTATTCTTTTTGCCATATGACAAATTTCCATTTAAAACTTATACCTAACTTTCGGGCATGAAAGAATTAGTATCATATATATTGCAATTTGGCAGTTTAAATCAGCAGCAGATTGATTTAATTTTAAGTAAAGCCGTAGAAAGAGAAATTAAAAAAGAAGATTATTTTTCTGAAGCAGGAAAAGTTTCTGTAGAAGTTGGTTTTATAGTAGACGGAATTATGAGAGTTTGCTATTACAACAACAAAGGAGAAGAAATTACGAAATATTTTATAGACGAAAATAATCTGGTAGTCGATTTAGAAAGTTTCGAAAATAGCATTTGCTCTTCAGCTTATGTCCAAGCGGTTACCGATTGTAAAATGATTGTTTTTTCTAAAAAAGATTGGGAAGATCTTCTAAATACTATAATCGGTTGGGATAAGATTGTTCATAAAATCATCAATAAAGCTTTGATTCAGAAAGTTTCTAGAAGAAGTCCGTTGGTTTCTGAAGATGCTACAACACGTTATTTGTCTTTTATGGAAATGTTTCCTAATGTAATCAATCGTGTTCCACTTTCTTATTTGGCTTCTTATCTTGGCATTACACAATCTTCTTTAAGCAGAATTCGAAAAAACATACGTTAAAAATCGCTTTTTGTCATATGGCAAATGTTTTTGTTTTTAATCGATGCAACTTTGTAATCAATAATTTAAAAAGATAAAAAAATGGATTCAGTATTAATTACAGGTGCCAATAGAAGTATAGGTTTAGAAACAGCAAAACAACTTTCTAAAAAAGGATTATTCGTTTATTTAGGAACTCGAGACCTTCAAAAAGGGGAGGAAGTGGTAAATGAACTAACTCAAAATGGTTTTCAAAATATTAAGGCCATTCAAATTGACGTTACAGATTCTGAAAGTGTTTTAAAAGCAAAAGAAATTATAGAAAAGGAGCAAGGAAAATTAGATGTTTTAATTAATAATGCTGGGGTTTTAGGAGATGTACCGCAAGATTCATCAACTACTTCAGTCGATAATATTCAACAGGTTTTTGATACCAATTTTTTTGGTGTAATAAGAGTAACTCAAACCTTTGTAGAACTACTTAAAAAATCTAAAAATCCTAGAATCAGCAATATTACATCTGGACTTGGTTCACTGACATTACACAGCGATCCAACGTGGAAATATTACGCTATAAAAGCGGTTTCGTATGTTTCTTCAAAAACTGCTTTAAATGCCTTTACGGTTACTTTGGCTTATGAATTAAAAGATTTTGGTTTTAAAGTAAATGCTATAGATCCTGGTTACACGGCAACCGATTTTAACCATTTCAGCGGACCTGGAAGTGTAGAAAGTGCTGCAAATTTTATTATAAAACATACTTTAACGGATGAAAATGGTCCAAACGGAAAATTCTTTAGCAATGATATTGAAGACGAAAGCGAAGAAAGTCCGTGGTAAAATAAAGTAACTCCAAAAACGATAAACCCTCAA
>NZ_DASWYK010000185.1:0-1828 GCF_036405015.1 Flavobacterium sp.
AAATTCAATTTAAACTTTAACCTATAGCCGCCATGAAGAAGATTTATATCCTATTTATTACACTTATCAGCACATTTGCTGTTAATGCACAAGTTAGTTTTGGAAACATGCAAAACCAAATCTCTAGAGGAAAAGACGGTATCAACGTTTTTGATGTTCAAAAAGACAATAGAGAATTTAAAGGTCTTAGTATTGATCTTGGTGGTGCTTTCAACATGGATTTTCAAGCAACAAATTCATTCAATGATCAACCTGCCAACATTACTACTACGACTACTACAAGCACTGGAACTACTACTAGATCAATTACGGGATACCGTTTAATGAATACCGAAAACAACTTTACTCTTCCTGGAGCCGACATGTATCTTGGTGCTCAATTGTTTGACGGAGTAAGAGTAAACTTAGACATTTATTTAGCTTCAAGACATCACAATGATGCTTATGTAAAAGGAGGATACTTACAAATTGATAAGTTAGACTTCATCAAAAAAGACTTCTTGGCTGATGTAATGAAATATGCTACAATTAAAATTGGACAAATGGAGAACAATTTTGGTGATGCTCACTTCAGAGGTTCTGATAACGGTAATACAATCAGAAATGCATTTGTTGGAAACAATATCATGTATTCTTTCACTACAGAAATGGGTATGGAGGTTTACTACAACAGAAGTGGATGGGTAAGCATGTTAGGTGTTACAAATGGTAATTTAAATCAAAGTAATGAAGAAATTTTCTATACTACTGGACCAAACACTAATACAACACATAGCCCTTCAATCTTAGCTAAATTTGGTTATGACAAACAGATTAATAAAGATTTAAGAGTGAGATTAACTGGTTCTTATTATCATAATGCAAATCTTGGTAATGCAAACATATATTCTGCTAATAGATCAGGATTTGGTTATTGGGGTATCCTGAATAATAATCCTTACAAAAATACTATTACTAAGACCGATGCTAATGGTACTGTTATTTCTACAAATACTACTGATGTTGCTACTACGTTCAGCAAAACATCTACTCCAGAAGCAACGTTCAATCCTAATTTCAAAAATTGGGCTACAACCTATATGATTAACCCTTTTGTAAAATATAAAGGACTTGAATTCTTTGGAACAATCGAATTAGCTTCAGGAGGAGACAAAGCTGGAACTGATGACAAACGTACTGCAAATCAATATGCTTCAGAGCTTATTTACAGATTTGGAGGAACTGAACAATTCTATGTTGGAGGAAAATACAATACAGTATCTGGAAAATTATCTAATGCTGATGCTAAAAAGGTGACCGTAGATAAATTTGAAGCAAGTGCTGGTTGGTTTATGACCAAAAACATTTTAGCTAAATTAAACTACGTGAATCAACAATATAAAAATTATTCACAATTTACAGGAGATCCTGCTACCGGAAATCTAAACAACTTTTATGGTGGTAAATTTGAAGGTTTAGTATTCGAAGCAGTAATTGCATTCTAATATAAAAAAAATGAAAACACGATTTTCAATATTAATTATGGGTTTAGCAATGTTCTTTTTATTAGGAAGTGCTAAACCCACTTTTTTCCCAGAAGATACCGCTGTGGTAATAAATAAAATCAAAATAGAAATCACAGGACTCTCTACTGTTGGCAAATACAATTGTTCTAACACTTTTAACATTAAGGATACCGTTTATGTAAACTCAGTTAAAAAAAACACATTTAATACTGATATCAAAATGACAAACTTTGATTGTGGTAATAAAATAATGACGAAAGATTTACAAGGAACCGTAAAAGTTAAAAAGTTCCCTAACAGTACCGTTAGCATTTCAGATATAA
>NZ_DASWYK010000186.1:0-3590 GCF_036405015.1 Flavobacterium sp.
TGAAGGATATGTAAATTTAAAATATGCATTGTTTTACGTATTATTTCTATATAAATACAATTTAGTAAGGTTGTATTTATTTTTTTTTATTTAGTTCAGAAAAGAATCAAAACACCCATTTCGATTCCGAAATTATAAGTCCTGTTTGTTCCAAATCCAGCACTTGGGTGTATATATACCAAGTTTGTTGGTGTAATTTTTCTCCCAAATTCTACAAAAGCATTGTTTTGAAAGCCATTTATAATACTATTGTATCGAAATGCGACATCGCCAGCGACCCAATTTTTTCCTAAAAAATGAAAAAATACATTTTCAAAAAGAGTTGTACTTATATCATTGCGATCATCTTCGCCTGCAAAACTCGTTTGATATTCTAAGGTAGAAAGCCAAAGAAACTTTTTATTATAAAGGTATTTTCCATAAATAACAGCAGGCATAATAACCCATTTTCCAGTTCCAAAATTCGGATCAGCAGCTGTATTGGCATAAACTCTTGTTCGTAAAGCAATACCGTTACTGTTTTTCATGTACGGGATATAACTTATTCCCATACCAACATCTCCAATAGCTGTTTTGTTGATAGAATTGGTATTTGCAGAAACTAACGGAAGATCAAATCTTAAATTCCAGGCTTTATTGCCAATAGGAAGTAAAACTCGTACTTGTGTAGTATTAATAGATCCGTTGTCAGTATCTAGATATTCGTCAAAGAGAAGAATTGTTTTGAGGAAATAATGATAACGTGGCTCAGAAAAAGGACTTTGTAAGGTGTCATTTTCTTGAGCAGAAAGTAGATTGTGAAATAAAAAAAATAAAATGCTAAGTAATTGTATTTTATTCATAACCACTTGCTTATAAGTGATTTAAAAATACAAAAAATACATTAACATTTTATTTTTTGATTCTTGTTTATTTGTTCCAGATTTTCCAAGCTTTTTCTGCCTGAAAAATCAGCATGTCGTGACCATTTTTGATTACAGCACCTTTTTCTTTTGCTTTTCTAAGAAAGGTAGTTTCCGCTGGATTGTAAATCAAATCGTAAGCGATATGTTTTTCTGTAAAAAACTCATAAGGCAAGTTCGGGCAAGCTTCGATATTTGGACTTGTTCCTACTGGTGTACAATTAATTATGATTTGAAAATTGTCAAACGTGGTAGCGTTGATCAAATCGTAATCGATAATGTTTTCTTTCGCTTCTCTCGAAACAAAAGTATACGGAATATTTAATTCATCCAAAGCAAAAGCAACACCTTTAGAAGCACCTCCTGTTCCTAAAATAAGTGCTTTTTTATGATGTGGTTCCAATAAAGGTTCTAATGATTTTTTAAAACCATAATAATCCGTATTGTAGCCTTTTAGTTTTCCGTTTTTGGTAAATTTAATGGTATTTACAGCGCCAATTAAAGTTGCTTTACGTGATAATTTATCTAAGAATGGAATAACTTGTTCTTTGTACGGAATAGTAACATTTAAACCTTTTAAATCAGGATTGTTTTTAATCAATTCAGTGAAATAATTAATTTCAGAAATGTCAAAATTCTCATAGCTGTTTCCAGCAAAGACTTCATTATTAAATTTTTCTGTAAAATAACCTTTTGAAAATGAGTAACTAATGTTGCGTCCTAATAATCCAAAACGTCTTCTTAATAAAATATCAACCATTCTTATTTACGATGTTTTTCTATATAATTTTTTACCATTTTTTTTGCCCAAACAACAGGAAACAAATCTTCGATTAAGATATAATTATCAAAATTAAGACGTAAACCATTGCTTAAGTGAAATTTAGCTTTTGTATTGTCCTGAATCATAAAATACAATCCGGCTAAGCGGTATTCGATTTCATTTTCTTCTGGAAAATATTCAGAAGCTTGCAATAAAGTCTGGATAGCAGTTTCAAATTCTCCTAAAAACTGAAGAATATCAACCCAATACAACCAAGTATCTAATGCGTAATCACCAAATTCAACTGCTTTTCTGAAACCAAATTCAGCTTCTTCAAAAAAGTTCATGTGTTTGTTGATTGTAGCATATCTTTTCCAATACAAACGATTTTGATTGTCGATTGCCAAAGCTTTATTCACAAAAAACAATGCTTTTTGATAGTTTTTCTGGCGAAGATGAAAATCTGTAATCGCAATCCATCCTTTGTCTAAAAGCGGATCTTCATGTACAGTTTGGTTATAGTATTGGATTGCTTTCGCTAAATTTCCAAGTTTTTCATAACATTTTCCAATTCGAAGAAGTGCATACGACGTTGCATCGTCTAATTCGATGGTTCTGTTATAACTTTCAATTGCTTCATTGTATTTTTTCAGACGCTCATAAGCTTTTGCTTTTTCCATAAAAGCGCCTAAAAATTCATCATCAATCAGAGTTGCGTAATCAAATGCGCGAATAGCATTTTCATATTCTTTTACGCCATAATGAAGACGTCCAAGCTGATGCCACGCGATTTCACTATACGGATTTCTGTTGATATAATCGTTAAGATACACAATAGCTTCTTGGTTTTGATCTAAAAACTCAAAACAGTACACCACGTTATAAAGAGCAGATTGATCTTCTAAGTCTTCTTCAAGACATTTGATAAAGCTCTCTTTTGCCATCTCGAGATTATCCATAAAAAGATATTCCATTCCAATCAAGTTGTATACATCGGCATAATCGTCGGTGTATTGCAACGCGATTTTTAAGAGTTCAACTGCTTTTTCGTGTTGATCTCTTTTAGAACAGATATTGGCTTTCTGAATGTAGATTTCCTCGTTGTTAGGTTCGATTGCATATAACTCATTCAAGAGTTTTTCAGCAAGATCGAGTTTGTCATCATAAACCAGCATTTCTACTTGTACTAATTTTAAGCCTGTAGATTTTGGATGTTGGTCTAATGCAAGTTTTAAGGCCTTTTTTGCTAAATTAGCCTTACCTATGTCTAAATAATGAAGAATGATTTCTTCGAATTCTTCAGAATCAAAAAAGAGTACTTTGTTAGTTTTTAACATCGACTCAAATTTAGATAGGGATAGGTTATAATCTTCTTCTTCGTTGCTTAATTGCATACTTCGTAATTTTGAAATTAGCCTATTATAAATTTAGGCAACCATATAATTGTTGTAAGGATAGGAAATTATTTGTTTTGAACAATTTAATTAACAATATATAGCGTTTTTTATTCTCTTTTGGGAAGAAAACTCTCTTGTTATTAAGGAGTTAGCTTCTTGTTTGTTGTTTTTTTAATTATCGACAAACAGTTTCGCTTTAGAATTCTATTGGTTATTCTTTTTCATTATTTCATCCATAACCTCCAAAATAATCGAACAGCCTTCTCTGATTTCGTCTTCTGAAATAGTTAAAGGAGGTGTAATTCTTATGGCACATCCTTCAAATAAAAGCCAGAATAAAATAAGACCTTTGTCTTGACAATTTAAAATGACTTCGTTAGTAATTTCAGCCGATTCTGTCATGGCGGCCAGCATAAGTCCTTTTCCTCTAACTTCTGTTATCAAAGGATGTACCAAAAGCGATCTGAAGAGTTTTTCCTTTTCTAATGTTTCGGCCATTAAGTTTGTTTCAGTTAATTCCTGCAAAGT
>NZ_DASWYK010000187.1:0-60578 GCF_036405015.1 Flavobacterium sp.
TAAAATAAGGTAAGATTTTATTGCTTTTTTAGATAGGTTTGATTTATTTTGAAATCACAAATCTTAACCTGCCAAAAATGAAAAAACTAGTACTTCTATTTACTGTATTATCACTAATTGTACTTTCTTGCTCCAGTGACGACAGTAATTCTTCAGAAGATAAATCAGTATTGCCTAAAACCATTTCTTATATATATCCCAGTATTTATTTAGGAACAAATACAAAAAGTACACTCACCTATAACGGAAATAAAATTGTCAGCAGTACTGACGAAGATTCAAAAACTATATTTACTTACACAGGAGATTTAATCACTAAGCAAGAAGTCTTTGATATAGATGATCAGGGTAAAGAAACTAAAACAGATGAGGCGGTTTATACTTACGAAAATGGTAAACTAAAAACCAGAATTTTTAAAGAAAACATTACTGCACAATATCCTGATGGAGAATATATTGTAAAAGTAGTTTATACTCATGCTTCTAATGAATCAATTTCGTATGTAAACTATTCAGTTGATAAAAATTCTAAAGTAGAACTAAAAACCAGCGAAGGTGTTTTGACATATAAAGATGGAAATCTTATAAAAGAGCAAAACACGAACAGCTCTGGAACATCAAGCAGAGATTATGAATACGATGGGAAAAATAATCCTTTAAAAAATATTCAGGGTTTCAATCAGCTGTTAAATGAAATCAGTGATATTGGAAGGGGAAATGTTGTAAAAACAACCTTCAAGCCTTCTGGAAGCTCTACCGCTACTTATTTGACAACTTATATTTATAACGATAAAAATTTTCCAACCAAACATACTTCGTATGCTGGTAACGGATCAATTGAGTATGAAATAGAGTATACGTATTGATTTAATTTTCTGTATTTGGTTTTTTTATTGCTGATAATTGGCGAAATTCGTGTTCAAATAAAATCTCATGCAATTCAGAACCCAAATCCCAATTCAGAAAAGTAATGTTCCAATCGATTATCATTCGAAAGTGCTTTCTGTTGGTTCCTGTTTTGCAGAAAATATGGCGGAGAAATTCGATTATTTCAAATTTCAGAACGAAACCAATCCGTTTGGAATTATCTTTAATCCGGTTTCGATAGAGAAATTATTTAGGAGAGTTTGTCATCAGGATTTATTTGGAGAAAAAGATGTTTTCTTTCATAATGAACGCTGGCATTCTTTTGAAGTTCATTCTGATTTGAGTAATTCAGACAGACAGGAATTGCTCGAAACATTGAATAAAGCAGTTACAGAAACGCATAAACAATTAAAAGAAGCAACACATCTTATTATCACTTTAGGGACTTCATGGATTTACAGAAGTACAGAAAGCAATGAAGTTGTCGCAAATTGCCATAAAGTTCCTCAAAAACAATTTTCAAAAGAATTATTATCGGTTGAAGTCATCCGCGAAAGCGTGCAAAATACAATAAGTTTAATTCAGACTTCAAATCCGAATATTAATTTCATTTTTACCATTTCTCCCGTTCGTCATATTAAAGATGGATTTGTAGAAAATCAGTTAAGTAAATCGCATTTGTTTAGCGCTTTACATAACATTCTAAAATCTGAAATCTACAATCTAAAATCAGAGTACTTTCCCTCATACGAAATCATGATGGACGAACTTCGCGATTATCGTTTTTACGGAGAAGACATGCTTCATCCCAATCAAATTGCGATCGATTATATTTGGAAGCTTTTCAGCGAAAATTATATTGCAGAAACTGAATTTTCAATAATGAAAGAAGTAGACGAAATTCAGAAAAGCCTTCGTCATAGAAGTTTCAATCCCGAATCAGAACAGCATCAAAAATTCTTAGCAAATCTTCAAAAGAAAATTAATCTTCTAGGAGAAAAACAACCGCAAATAAAATTCTAAAAAAAACTTTTTAGCAGTAAAATTTTAGAATAATTCCTCATAATTGTGTAAATTGTTAAGGTTTAAATTTTACATTTTTGTAAAATGTCTAATCCTGCTTTTTCCAGAAGCAATTTAATCTAAACGATTTTATTGAGGTATGAATAAGAAATCCATTCATTATGTAAAAAAAACACTTCGTATACTACTTTGGTGTGTGGGTTCTGTGATTACGCTTTTATTACTTTTAATTATTTTGATTCAGGTTCCATCGGTTCAGAATTTCGTTAAAAATAAAGCGATTACGTATCTTGAAGGTAAAATAAAAACCAAAGTTGCTCTCGATAAAATCTTAATCAAATTCCCAAAAGATGTAGTTCTGGAAGGTTTCTATTTTGAAGATCAAAAAAAAGATACTTTACTGGCAGGTAAACGATTAGAAGTTGATGTCGATCTTTTTAAACTCGTAAGCAGTGAACTCGAAATCAACTCTGTTTCTCTTGAAAATGTAAAAGCCAACATTTCCAGAAACAAAGACGGTGTTTTCAACTTTGATTACATCATAAAAGCATTCGAATCTAAAGAACCAAAAGTAGAAGATCCTAATGCTAAACCATTCAAAATTTCAGTTGTAAAAGTCAATTTAGATAATATCAAATTTAATTTTAAAGATGATTTTTCTAAAAATGATATTCGAGTAAATCTGACGCATTTTGATACGAAATTCAAAAACTTCGATTTAGATCAAATGGATTTTAATATTCCGACTATCAACTTAAATGGTCTTAAAGTAGTTTTAGATCAGGATGTTGTGGAGAAAATTGCTGAAGTTTCGGTTAAAACTGTTGATACGGTTTCAAAACGACCAGATTTCAAATTGAAATTGGATAAAATTGCTTTATCCAAAATCGATGTTTTATATGATAATAAAGACTCGAAATTAAATTCGGGTATAAGTTTAGGAAATTTAAATTTGTTAGTAAATGAGATTGATCTTAATAAACAGCTTTTGGATTTTGATACTTTTGAAGTTAAAAATCTTAAAGGAAATTTACGTTTGGGTGCAAAAGATAAGCAGATTCAGGCACCAAACCTCGACACTACAGCCATAAAACAAGCGGGTTGGAAAGTAAAATTAAACGAAACCAATTTAGAAAATATCGCTTTCAAGTTTGATGATATGCAATCGAAACCCAAAACAAAAGGTTTAGATTATGCGCATTTAGATTTGAATAAATTCAACTTTAAAGCAGAGAAATTATATTACGGAAATGATACGATTTCAGGTAATATAAAAACACTTACAGTAAACGAGAAAAGTGGTTTGCAAATTCAAGCTTTAAAAACCGATTTCTTTTACGGACCTAAAAATGCATCTTTAGATAATTTGTATTTAAAAACACCGCAAACGCTCGTTCAGGATAAAATAAAAGCGGAATACAAATCGTTAGAATCGCTTCAAAAAGATTTGGGGAATTTGGCTCTTGATGCTAATTTAAAACAATCAAAAATTGGTTTCAAAGACATTTTACTATTTGTTCCAGATTTACAAAAAACGAATCCGTTTAAGAGCAATCCAAATGCGATTTTGTATGTGGACAGCCGTGTAAGCGGAAAAGTAAAAGATTTGAATATTTCTAAATTTGAAATGAGCGGAATTGGCGCTACAAAAGTTTCCCTTTCGGGGAAAATCGCCGGTTTGCCAGATGCGCAAAAAGCCTATTACGATTTGAATATTAAAAGGATTTCCAGCACTTCAAAAGACATTAATATGTTTGTGCCGGCTGGAACAATTCCGAAAAATATTCAATTGCCTTCTCAATTAAATCTTCAAGGAAAATTTAAAGGTTCTGTTCAGAATTTCAAAACCAATTTAGCTTTAAATAGCAGTTTCGGAAATGCAAAAGTGGATGCATTATTTGATCAACGAATCAAGAAAAAAGAGAAATACGATGCAGAAGTTTCTTTGCAAGAATTTGATCTTGGAAGGTTGATAAAAAACGATTCTATCGGAAAAATTACGCTTAAAGCGAAAGTCAAAGGAACTGGTTTAGACCCAAAAACGGCAAATGCTGTAATTGATGGTTTAGTTCAAAAAGCTGTTTTTAACCGATATACGTATAAAGATTTAGCTTTAAAAGGAAATATAGAAAACGGTTCTTTTGCCGTAAAATCGGGAATGAAAGACCCGAATCTGAATTTTGATTTAACAGCTTCTGGCGATACAAAAGATAAATATCCAACAGTAAAATTAAAACTGAATTTGGATATTGCCGATTTAGAAAAACTCAATCTACACGCGGGTCCGATGAAATTGCGTGGAAATGTCGATGCTGATATTACCAACAGTAATCCGGATTATTTGAACGGAAAAGTATTTCTATCAAACGTTCAGATTTTGCAAGACAAAGAACCAATTGTTTTAGATTCGGTTCGTGTCATTGCGTTTTCAGATAATACACGAAATAATATCAAAGTTTCTTCTCAGTTTTTAAAAGCTGAAGTTGACGGAAAATATAAGTTAACGACACTTGTTTCGGCAATGAAAAAATCATTGTCAAAATATATCGATTTGAAGAATCCGAAAGTAAATGGAGAATCAGATGAGCAAAGATTGGCTTTTACACTTTCTGTAGACAACGACCCGATTTTATTCAAATTGATTCCGAAACTAACAGGTTTAGAGCCCATTAAAATTACAGGAAAATATAATAATGTAACCGATTCTTTAGAAGTTCGCGGAACAATTCCGAGAATTGCTTATGCGGACAACACCATTTCTGATGGAAAAATAAATATTGAAGCCAAAGAAAATGCTTTAGAATATTCTATTTCAATCGCAACAATCGAAAGCGGTTCTTTAAAAATTCCGTTTACAAGTTTAAAAGGCGATGTTCAAAACAATATTTTGACTTATGCACTTGAAGTTCAAGATGCCAAACAAAAACAACAATACTACATTGCGGGTGGGTTTAAAGCAGAAGATTCGAAAAACATCTTAAAACTAGATGCCGAGAACTTTATTTTAAATTATGACAAATGGAATATTGATCCAGAAAACGCTATTGAATTTGGAGACAAACGACTTTATGTCAACAAATTCAATTTGAATAATAACGGAAATGAATTAAAAGTTCAGTCGCAAGGAACGCAAGATAATGCGCCGTTGCAAGTCGATTTTGTAAACTTCAAAATCGAGACCATTATGAATATGGTCAAAAAAGACGAACTGTTAATGCAAGGTTTGATCAACGGAAATGCTTTGGTCGAAAACGTGATGACCAATCCAACTTTCACATCCGATTTAAAAATTGATGATTTTACTTTTAAAGGAGATAAAGTCGGTGATTTAGAAATAAAAGTTGACAATAAAACTGCCAATACGCTTGCAGTCAATGTGAGTTTAAGCGATGAAGGAAATGATCTTAAACTAGCGGGAGATTACCAATTAGACGCTGGAAATTTTGATTTTGATGTTGATATCAATAAACTGAATATCGCGAGTATTCAAGGTTTCAGTATGGATAATATTACTGAAGGAAAAGGGTATTTGTCTGGAAATTTTAAGATTACAGGAAATACGACAACTCCAAAAATTAATGGTGAACTGAATTTTAACGATGCCGGTTTTAGAGTTACACAACTCAACTCATATTTTAAAGTTAAAAACGAAAAAATCTCTTTTAACGATGGTACAATTTCATTTGATAAATTCTCTCTTTTAGACGAAAATGATAACGAATTGTATGTAAACGGAAACATCAAATCGCCTGATTTTAGAAAATACAATTTCGATTTATTAGTTGAAGCAAACGATTTTAGAGCCATCAACTCCAAAGCAAAAGACAATGATTTATTCTACGGCGATTTATTTTTAGATACAAAATTAAATATCAAAGGAGATTTAGACAGTCCTTCAATTGATGGAACGCTAAAAATTAATAAGGAAACCAAATTTACAGTGGTTATGCCACAATCAGATCCTTCAATTGCAGATCGTGAAGGAATCGTAGAATTTGTTGATGAAGATAACGCCTATTTGAAACAAACCGTTGATATGCAGAACAAACTGAATCAATCAGAGTTGAAAGGAATGAACGTAAACGTGGCGATTTCAATTGATAAAGAAGCAGAATTAACCTTATTGATTGACAAATCAAACGGCGATTATCTGAATTTGAAAGGAGAAGCAGAATTAGTCGGCGGAATCGATCAGTCTGGAAAAACCACTTTGACTGGAAAATATGAATTCTCAGATGGTTCTTATCAGATGAATTTCAACGGAATAAAACGAAAATTCGACATTCAGAAAGGAAGTTTTATTACCTGGAATGGCGAGCCGACAATGGCAACTTTGAATATTACGGCAATTTATAAAGTAAACACAGCGCCGATTGATTTATTAGGAAATCAGTTGAAAGGCGAATCGCAAACGGTACAAAATACCTATAAACAAAAGCTTCCTTTTCAGACTTTACTGAAAATGAACGGCGAATTATTGAAACCAGAAATCTCTTTCGGAATTGTACTTCCCGAAGGAAATTATAATGTTTCTTCGGATGTTGTAGAATTAACACAGGCAAAATTAAAACAGCTCGAACAAGATCCAGCCGAGTTGAATAAACAGGTTTTTGCTCTTTTAATATTGAACAGATTTGTGGGTGAAAATCCGTTTTCAAGCGAAAGCGGTGGCACAAATGCCGAATCTTTTGCGAGACAAAGTGTGAGTAAAATACTTTCGCAACAATTAAACAATCTTGCGGGCGATTTAATTACAGGTTTTGAAGTCAATTTCGATTTAGAATCGACAGAAGATTACACCACCGGAACCATGCAAAACCGAACCGATTTGAATGTTGAGGTTTCTAAAAAACTACTTGACGACCGATTGAAAGTGACAGTAGGAAGCAGTTTTGGAGTCGAAGGTCAGGAACGCGCCAATGAAGAAAGTACCAATATTGCAGGTGATGTGGCATTAGATTATCAGCTTACAAAAGACGGTCGATATATGGTTCGTGCATATCGTAAAAATCAATATCAGGTTGCAGTTGAAGGTCAGGTAATAGAAACTGGTGTTGCCTTTGTGATTACGATGAGTTACAATAAATTCAGAGAGCTTTTTCATCGTACGGAAGAAGAAAAAGAATTAATTAAAGAAGAAAAAATCCGTAAAGAGAAAGAAAAGAAAAAGAAGCAAGAGGAAAAAGAAAAAGAGAAACTGCAAGACAATGAAGAAAATCAAATTAAAGGAAATGAGCTTAAAACATAATTATATAAACCCATTTTATATAAAGTGTATCGTACTGTTTTCCTTGTTTTTTATTGTAGGATGCAGTAATACGAAATATCTTCCAGAAGGCGATTTGCTGTACACTGGTGGCTCTGTTACGATAAAAGATTCGGTCATGAAAAAGAAAGACCGAAAAGCTTTGGAAACAGAATTGGAAGGTTTATTACGTCCAAAACCGAACAAACAAATCTTTGGGCTTCGACCTAAATTATGGATTTACAATCTTGCCGGGGAACCTAAAAAAGACAAAGGCACGAGATATTGGCTTCGAAACAAAGTGGGCGAGGCGCCGGTTCTTTTTAGTCAGGTAGATTTAGATTATAATGCTTCTGTTTTAAGAAATTTTACAGAGAATCGAGGGTACTTTAAAACACGTGTTAGCGCAGATTCGACTGTTCGAAACAAAAGAGTTACGGCAGAATATACCGTTACACCAAGAAAGCAGTACATTATAAAAAGTGTGACATTTCCAGACGATTCTCTTAAGATGTCAAAAATCATTGCAAAAAGTCACAGAAGAAGTTTGTTGAAAGTCGGAAATCCGTATGATTTGGATGTAATTAAAGCGGAAAGAGAACGAATTGATGCGAGATTAAAAGAAAAAGGTTATTTCTACTTTAATCCCGATTATATTTTAGCGAAAGTGGACAGCAGTAAAGGCGATCATGAAGTAAAAATTCGCTTGGTGATAAAAGACGATACGCCCGTTAAAGCATTGACAGCTTATAAAATTGATAAAATCTTCGTATATCCAAATTATTCGCTAACAAATGACAGCGTAGTTTATAGAAAAAGAAACATCACGCAGTACAAAGATTTTACGATAATTGATACCGCAGATACTTTTAAACCCAGAATTTACGATCGTACAATTTATTTCAAAAAAGGTGATGTCTACAATAGAAAAGATCACAATTTAACCTTGAACCGATTTGTAAATTTGGGAACTTTTAGTTTTGTGAAAAACGAATTTAAGCCGTCAGATTCGATTCCGAATGCGTTAGATTCGTATTACTATTTAACGCTTTTACCAAAAAAGTTCATTCGCGTTGAGGTGATTGGAAAAACCAATTCGGCAAGTTATACAGGAACCGAATTAAATGTAAACTGGAACAATCGAAATTTTTTAAAAGGAGCAGAATTATTTACGGCTTCTGTTTTTGGTGGAGCTGATTTTCAGTTGGGTGGAGCCAATAAAGGAAAAAATATTTATAAACTCGGAGGCGAAGTTAGTTTGACTTGGCCACGATTTATAACACCTTTCAATATTGAAGGAAATAGCGAATTTGTACCAAGAACTAAAGCGACGATTCGTTACGAATATCAAAAAAGAACACAATTGTATGCTTTGAATTCTTTTAATACTTCCTTTGGTTATTTGTGGAAGGAAAACATTCGTAAAGAACATCAGCTGAATGTAATTGATGTGACTTATGTAAGTCCAAATCATGTTACGCCAGAATATTTAGAAGACATACAAGAAGATCCTGCATTAGAAAGAGTAATTGAAAAACAGTTGATTTTTGGCCCAACATACAATTACACCTATACTAATACGATGCAGAAACGTCGAAAAAATACCATTTATTTTAATGGTGAATTGGATTTGGCTGGAAATATTACGGGATTGGTCACTGGAGCAGATTATCCAGATAAGGTAAAAACGATATTTGATGTTCCGTTTAGCCAATACGTAAAAATTAAAACCGATTTCAGGCATTATTTAAAATTGGGTAAAGAAAGCGAATTGGCGAGTCGATTAATTCTGGGAGCTGGATTTGCTTATGGAAATTCGAATATGCTTCCAACATCAAAACAATTTGTAGTGGGAGGAACAAATAGTATTCGTGCCTTTAGAGCAAGAACTCTTGGACCGGGAAGTTATGTTATTCCGCCAACGACAACAAATATTAATTATACTCCCGATCAATCAGCAGATTTAAAATTAGAGTTCAATACCGAATATCGTGCTAAATTATTCAGTATTGTGAGAGGTGCTGTCTTTTTAGACGCAGGTAATATTTGGCTCTTACATGCCGATCCGAATAAACCAGGAGCCGAAATTTCAAAAGATTTTATGAAAGAACTTGCAGTTGGAGCAGGAGCAGGTTTACGTTTCGATTTGTCATTTTTAGTTTTAAGAACAGATTTAGCAATTCCGCTTAGAAATCCGGCATTACCAGACGGACAAAGATGGGTAATCGATGATATTAATTTTGGAAGCAGTTCCTGGCGAAAAGACAATCTTATTTTGAATATTGCAATCGGATATCCGTTTTAGCTTTTTGTGCTACGATTTTTTTAATTTGTGAAATTAGGCATATATTTAAACTCAAAGGGATTAGCGAAAATTCGTGAATTAGTGGCGAAAAAAGAAATAAAAAGAAGTAAATTGGTCTAAAATATTTTATTCGAATGCAAAACTTGATCAAAAGAATTATAGGTGTCGGTGTCATCGTTTTATTAATTGTTCTCGCTTTTAAATATTGTGATTTCAAAAAAGACGACGATTCTTCAATGGATTATAATACCAATTTAATTCAGCAACAGATTCTTAACGTCGGAAAATTGGTTGTAACCGAAGGACATTTTTCAGAAGTCGTTACCTATAAAAATCAGCAGAAATATTTTATGGACATGGTTTCTTTTGAAAAGAAAGCTTTAGTGGTTGTAAATGCAAATGTTACAGTTGCTTACGATTTACATCAAATGAAATATGATATCGACGAAAAAAACAAAACGATTACGATTTTAAATATTCCAAAAGAAGAAATCACTATAAATCCAGATATTAAGTTTTACGATGTTGAACAAAGTAAATTGAATCCGTTTACGGGAGATGATTACAATAAAATCAATAAATCGGTAAAAGCGAATCTGGCTAAGAAAATTGAAAAATCAACTCTTAAAACCAACGCCCAAAACAGATTAATTAGTGAATTGTCTAAGATTTTAATTCTAACCAATTCAATGGGCTGGAAATTGCAATACAACGGAAAAACTATCGAATCTGAAACGGAGTTGACTCAGGATTTGAAGCTTTAGTTTTTGAGGTTCAAAGGCACAAAGGCACAAAGGGACAAAGTTTCAAAGTTTCAAAGTTTTTTCACAATCTTGTCATTTCGACGAAGGAGAAATCTCCGCAAGAAGCTCTACAAAGATTTGATTTTTGTTGCGGAGTTACTCGCGGAGATTTCTCCTTCGTCGAAATGACAAACAGTACGTAATAGTTACTATAAAAAAAACTTAGCGTCTTAGTGCCTTTGTGGCAAATTAGACGAACTATCAAAAATCAAATCCAATCCGCCAGAAATTAAATGCGCGATTTCAGAACGTTTTTCTTTCAATTGATCCAAATAAACTAAAACTTCCTGTAAAAGCTGTTTTTCATCTGAATCTTTCAGAAGTTCAGCGATTTCAACTGATAATAACCAGTCGTTTACATGATTGTTTTTTAGTTTTTCAAAAACAGATTGTAGTTCAGTTTTGGAATTTTTATTATTTCGAATATCACGAACAGTTGCATACAAATGCTCCAATTCGTCACGTTCTTCTGTATGTTTTGCTTTAATAGTTTTAGTTGAAGGAACAATATTAATTAAATCGAAACTATTGACATCGGCTGGACCAGAAAAAGCAGAAATCACTTTTTTACCAATTGCCATATCGTAATTACCCCAATCTGGCTGAAACAAAATAGTCTCGCCGTGAGTAACTGTGCAGTTTTTAAAACTAATTAAAATGATTTCTCCATGAAGATTTCTCGAACCTGTGATAATTTCACCTTCCACAATAATATTGCCTTCAAACTCCAGTTTTATCTTTTCTCCTTCAACAATACTGTAAGCCTGTAAATCTTTCGGACTCATATCTTCAATCGCTAGATTAAAGCCTTTCAATTTCCCAATCGGACTTCCAAATCCATGTGGATGAGTTAAAGTTCCGTGGCCTACTAATTCTTTTTCGCGGTAAGCCAAAGCCGTTTTCCCAGTAGTTTGAATGTAAACTGGTTTTCCTTCTTCCTCAATAACATTAGTGAAAATTCCCGAAATTTGTAAACCAGTACTCAATTCAATTGTTCCTAAAGCGTTAGATTGAATTAGTTTTTTAATTCCAGATAAACCGCCAGTTCGAAGTGCCATTTTATTAGCAAACTCTTCTAAAATCAAACTCAAATGAGAAAATGTCGGCGTTACATAAAGTTGAGGTTGTAACTGCGTAATATCAAAATTCTGATTCGCCGCCGAAATATCGTAAGGGATTTTCTTCACATTATCGGTCATACAGTGAGCACTTTCGCCAATCGAAGAAAGCAATCCTGCACCATAAATTTTCGGATTTTCAACAGTTCCAATCAAACCATATTCAACTGTCCACCAATGTAAGTTTCTTATTTGAGCCATTTCAGACAATTCGCCCATATCATTTTGTAAATCGGCAACGGCTTTTTCCGCTTCATCGATTTTTTCCTGTGGCGTATCTTCGGCTTCTTTTAAAATCGAAAGCAAACGAATCGCTTCATACATTTGATAATCTTTATGAGAAGAAATCGCTTTACAGCCAATTTCACCAAAACGTCTCAAATATTCAGCATATTCTGGATTTGCAATAATAGGAGCGTGGCCAGCACCTTCGTGAATGATATCTGGAGCAGGAGTGTATTCAATATGTTCTAATTGACGAATATCCGAAGCGATAACCAAAACATTATAAGCCTGGAATTCCATAAACGCATTTGGCGGAATAAATCCGTCAACGGCAACCGCAGCCCAGCCAATTTCGCTTAAAATTCGGTTCATTCCATACATAGACGGAATAGAGTCAACTTCGATTCCGGTTTTCTTCAAACCCTCCAAATAAGAATGATGCGCTACTTTAGAAAGATAATTTACATTTTTACGCATCACATATCGCCAAACCGCCTGATTGATAGGAGTATAATCACTATAATCTTGTGGCTTAATAAATTGCTGTAAATGTTTAGGCAATTTTTCTAACAGCGGATTGGTTTCAATATTTGGATTCATTTCGAAAACGTTGTAAGTTAAAATGTAAAATTACGAATTTAACCTGCTTTTTCAGTGATATTAATCACAAATATTTTATAAGATGCAGTTTATTTTGCGTTATTGTTGGTTTTTTGATTTTGTTTTTATGCATGAATCTTAACAGTCATTATTTTCATAATTGACTTTTTCCATGGTGTCTTCATAGCTTTCGATTTCTTTTTTTGTCATCGGAGCTTCTTTTAATTCCACTTTCAATTGTTTAGTAGTATCGGGACTAATCCATAATCCAGTAAAAGTATTTCCAGTTTTCTTTAAAATCATAACACCGCTAAAACCGTGTTCAACCAAAACAAATTCGTTTTCTTTTTTAGCATTCTGAGTTACGTCAAGCTGAATCCATTTTTTTGATTTGTTGTAACGATACATAGAAGTATACATTAAATCTGCAGTACAAGGATGATCTTCTGTTTTGATATAAATGGTTATAGGAAATTTTCCATCCATTGTTCCTTTATAAAGATTTGAAGCTGATTTTTGAGCATTGGCATTAAAAGAAAAGCAAATAATAAGAAGCAAGATTATTTTTTTCATAAAGTAAGAATCAATATTTGGGTTATTAAGCAGCCAAATATATAAAAATTAAGAAGATTATTCTTTGATTTTGCATTAGGCGTCTTTTTTTATGTTTCTCAATTCGTTTTCGGCATTTCTAAAATATTCAATTTTATGGCTGAACATATACGCCATATTGGTAGCGCGCATTTTAGCTTCCTCAGTAATGGGGCCAGCAAATTGTGCATCTATTGTTGAATTAAAAAGGGCAATCCAGCGGTCAAAATGAGTTTGATCAACAGGAAGTTGTTTGTGCGGTGGAAATGGCGTTCCAGAATAGGCACGAACATCAAACAAAATAGTCTGCCAGAAATTGTACATTTTCTGTAAATGAGGTTCCCAGCGATCTTGCAATTTGTCATTGAAAATTGGACCAATCAAATCATCTTTTCTAACGTTGCCGTAAAAGCTGTCAACCATTTGTTTAATGTCTTCTATAGTGGAAATATCTTTAAGAGTTGCCATTTTTTTAGTATTTAAAGTGGAATGCAAAAATACGATAACTTCTTTTTTGTTTAATGATATTTATCAGCCTTCACAATCACTATCCAATTAATTGCGTAAACAAATCCTGATTATCATTTAGATATTGAAATTCAAATCCGTTTTCAGTCATTTTCATTTTGATTGGCATAATGTCATTTTTGTTTTTTAACTCTAAACCCACTACTACAGAACCTTTTTCACGACTGTTTTTCTTAGCAAATTGAAAATAAGTGATGTCGTCATCCGGTCCTAAAATATTATTTACAAATTCTTTTAAAGCTCCAGGACGTTGTGGAAACTGAATCATAAAATAATGCATTAAACCTTCATACAATAAAGAACGTTCTTTTATTTCGGCAGTTCTTTCAATATCATTATTGCTTCCGCTAACAATGCAAACAACATTTTTTCCTTTTATTTTATCTTTATAAAAATCCAAAGCAGCAATGGTTAAAGCACCGGCTGGTTCAACAACCATAGCTTCTTCATTGTATAATCTTAAAATTGTGGTACAAACTTTTCCTTCGGGAACCAGAATAATATCTTCCAGATTGTATCGGCAGATTTCGAAGGTTTTATCTCCAACCTGCTTAACTGCAGCACCATCTACAAATTTGTCAATTGTTTTTAAAGCCGTATTTTGATTTTCTTCAATCGAAGTTTTCATGGATGGCGCTCCTTTTGGTTCAACGCCAATGATTTTAGTATGCGGACTCAAATGTCTGAAAACCTCAGACAATCCAGAAGCCAGTCCGCCACCGCCAATTGGAACAAAAACATAATCGATAGGTTCTTTAAAGTTTTCTAGAATTTCTAAACCTACAGTTCCTTGTCCTGCAATTACTTTTTCATCATCAAAAGGATGAATAAAAGTTTTATGATTTTTAAGAGCATCAGCGGTTGCCGAAGCGTA
Organism: Flavobacterium sp.; assembly: GCF_036405015.1. Classification (GTDB taxonomy): domain Bacteria; phylum Bacteroidota; class Bacteroidia; order Flavobacteriales; family Flavobacteriaceae; genus Flavobacterium. The sequence continues at coordinate 14,180 of NZ_DASWYK010000187.1, forward strand.
GGCATCATCAAAAGTGTCTCCTGTTAAAACAATTTCCACAAACGATTTCCCGAATAGTTGTACCTGTTTTACTTTTTGTTTTGGAGTTGTTTTTGGCATGTAAATTTTGCCATGAATTTTCAGAAGATTACATGAATAAGCAACTCCCTGAGCATGATTACCTGCACTAGCGCATACAGTTCCGTTTGCTTTTTCTCTTTCATTTAACGAAGACATTTTATTGTACGCACCCCGAATTTTATAAGAACGAACAATTTGTAAATCTTCTCTTTTTAATAAAATAGTCGATTCAAATTCGTCTGAAAGATTAAGGTTTTGTGTTAGTGGAGTAGCGGCAACTACATTCTCTAATTGCTTTTTTGCGTTAAGTACTTCGTTAAATAAACTCATAATGTTTTGTTTTTGTTTTTTGCAAAGATTAAAATGATTAAAGAGGATTGTAAATCTGTGGAAATGCTTTAATCTGTGGCAAATAATTTTTTAAATAAAAAAACCTCCCGAGTTGGGAGGTTTTATAAATTATATTTTACATACTAATATAACACCTCGCCACTACTGCTGAATTGCAATAATGTTAATAATAGCGATAATAATGTTAGTATAGTTTGTCATTTTAACTAATTGAATAGCAAAAATAGATAATTATTTTTTAACCGGCGGATATTGAGCTAAAATTTTGTTTACAAATTCAGCTACTTTTTGATCTTTTTTATCAATGTTTCTAGTCAAAGTTCCCTGACCTTCACCTTGCCAAATCATTTCTTTCTTTTTAGCATCGATCAAATCAATGTATAAAGTACCTTCGGTAGAAGTCGAAACAGTTGTTTGATTTCCTCCGTACATCATCCACGGATTCCATCCCCATCCCCAACCGTAGCCCCAACCAGCGCTAAATTGGTTTACATTTACCTCTTCTCTTGATTTGGTAAAAATATTTACAAGTAAATCTGGATTTTCACTTTTAGTAAGACCTTTGGCTTGCATTTCAGCATCGATTGCACGAAGAATACGTCTTTTATCCAAATCAGAAATCTCTACTTTATCAATTCCGGGCTTAAAGAAAGCATAAGTCTTGTAAGGCGCAAAATCGACATTTTTGTCGTAATCAGAATATACAGTAACACTGCTGCATGAACTTAGAATCAGCAACAGAAAAAGCGGAACTAATTTGAATGTTTTCATAATTATTAGAATTTAATGTTCTCAATTTTATTTTCTAAAGTAAATTTTCATCTATAAAATTAGGTAAAGTTACTTTAAGTAAAGGCTCAACTTCCATTGCTCTTTTTATAGCAAAAACAGCACCTTCATTTCGGGCCCAGCTTCGTCTTGATATTCCGTTGTTAACATCCCAGAAAAGCATTGAAGCTAAACGCTTTGAAGCCTCTGTAGAGCCATCAAGAACCATACCAAATCCGCCGTTTATAACCTCTCCCCAGCCAACGCCACCACCGTTATGAATAGAAACCCAAGTTGCTCCTCTAAAGCTGTCTCCAATCACGTTATGAATCGCCATATCGGCCGTAAAACGGGATCCGTCGTAAATATTTGAAGTTTCTCTATAAGGAGAATCCGTTCCAGAAACGTCATGATGATCGCGTCCTAAAACCACGGCACCAATTTCGCCTTTCGCAATAGCCTGATTAAAAGCTTCCGCAATTTTGATTCTGCCTTCTGCATCAGCATATAAAATACGGGCTTGAGAGCCTACAACCAATTTGTTTTCTTGAGCGCCTTTGATCCATTTAATGTTATCCTGCATTTGTTGCTGAATTTCATCAGGTGCAGTTTCCGCCATTTTTTCTAAAACTTCATAAGCAATGGAATCGGTTTTTAATAAATCCTCTGGTTTTCCAGAAGTACAAACCCAACGGAAAGGCCCAAATCCGTAATCGAAACACATGGGGCCCATAATATCCTGAACGTAACTTGGATATTTAAAATCGATATTATTTTCAGCCATTACATCTGCTCCGGCACGCGAAGCTTCTAATAAAAAGGCATTTCCGTAATCGAAGAAATAAGTTCCTTTTGCAGTATGTTTGTTGATAGCATCGGCATGACGACGCAACGTTTCCTGAACTTTCTGTTTGAATAATTCTGGATTTTCAGCCATCATTTTATTGGCATCTTCAAACGAAATCCCAACTGGATAATAACCTCCAGCCCACGGATTATGAAGTGAAGTCTGGTCTGAACCTAAATCAATTTTGATGTTTTCCTGATCGAAACGTTCCCAAACATCAACCACATTTCCTAGATAAGCAATAGAAACGGTTTCTTTTTTGGCTTTCGCCAAAGCGACTCTGGCAACCAATTCGTCTGTAGAAGTCACGACTTCATTAATCCATCCTTGTTCATGACGAATTTTAGTAATCTTCGGATTTACTTCGGCGCAGACCGTAATACAGCCTGCAATATTTCCGGCTTTTGGCTGTGCTCCAGACATACCGCCAAGACCAGAAGTGACAAACAAACTTCCCTCAGGATTCTGTTTTATTTTTCTAAAACCGTTTAAAACCGTAATTGTAGTTCCGTGTACAATTCCTTGCGGACCAATGTACATATAACTTCCCGCTGTCATTTGTCCGTATTGCGAAACTCCAAGAGCATTCATTTTTTCCCAATCGTCCGGTTTTGAATAATTTGGGATCACCATTCCATTTGTCACCACAACTCTAGGTGCTTCTTTATGAGAAGGAAACAATCCCATTGGATGTCCGGAATACATGGTTAAAGTCTGCTCATCTGTCATTTCAAACAAGTATTGCATCGTCAATAAATACTGTGCCCAGTTTTGAAAAACCGCTCCGTTTCCTCCGTAGGTAATCAATTCATGTGGATGTTGCGCCACGGCATAATCCAAATTATTCTGAATCATGTGCATAATTGCTTTTGCCTGCAATGATTTCCCTGGATATTCGTCGATTGGTCTTGCGTACATTTTATAATCAGGACGAAGACGATACATATAAATACGCCCGTAAGTTTCTAATTCTTCTGAAAATTCAGAAAGTAGCTCGGCGTGATGTTTGGAATCAAAATAACGTAAAGCATTTTTCAGTGCCAGCTTTTTTTCTTCTGCCGAAAGGATTTCTTTTCGTTTCGGAGCATGATTAATAGCGGGATCGTAAGCCTGCTTTGGTGGTAATATAGAAGGTATTCCTTGTTGTATTTGTTCTTTGAAAGTCATTTTTTTAAGGTGCTGAGTTGCTAAGCTTCTAAGTTGCTAAGGTATTATTGTAAGATTAACAACAGATTAATTTTTTGTTCTATTAAATTTGCTGCTCCTAGTGGAGCAGATAAATGCAAGATTTACAAATCGGCGCATTTTCGAACGAAAAACTAGGGATAACGGATATCCGACCTGTGATACGATTTGTAAATCGTAATCTTAAACTTTCTTGAACGAATATCCATATATGATATTTTAGATTGTTGATTTTAGATTTTAGATTGGGATTATCTAATTTTCAAATTGGCACATTATCTCATTAACTATAAATCTCTTCATTCACACAAAACGGCATTTTCTTATTTTCAAAAAGCGCAATGATATTTTGTGCGGCGCAAACTGCCATTCCGTTTCGGGCTTCATAAGTTGCGGAACCAATATGTGGTAAAACACAACAATTAGGAAGTGACAATAACGGATTATCAAACTTCATTGGTTCTGGATTCGTTACATCCAATCCAGCGCCCCAAATTACATTGTTAGTCAAAGCATCAAATAAATCATCTTCATTTTGAAATTTTCCTCTTGCTGTATTAATGAAAATCGCATTAGATTTCATTTTCGTAAAAGCATTTTTATTGAAAATTTCGTTGTTTTCTTCGCTGTAATTAGAATGAATACTCAAAACATCACTTTCCGAAAGTAGGGTTTCAAAATCTACATATTTTGCATCCAATTCTTTTTCGGCTTCTTCATTATGAGAACGATTGTGGTAGATAATATTCATTCCGAATGCGGCTTTACATTTTTGAGCCATTTCGAAACCAATTCTTCCTAAACCGAAAATTCCGATTGTTTTGCCATAAAGTTCTTGCCCTAAATTCGCTAACGGATCAAAACTTCCCCAATCATCATTTAAAATTCTTTTATGATTGAAAAATGATTTTCTAGCAACACTTTGCATCAATAAAAAAGCTACGTCTGAAGTTGCTCTGCTTAAAACATCAGGCGTATTTCCAACGGGGATTTTTCGCTTATTGGCAGATGGAATATTCACAGCATCAAATCCGACAGAAAACAAAGCGATTCCTTTTAAATTCGGGCATTGCTCAAAAAAATCTTCATCTAATTTATTTGTTCCAATATTTAACAGCGCATCATGTTTTTGACAGATTTTTATAAACTCTTCTCTTGGTAATACATTTTCTGTTGGGTTTATTGTAAAGTTAATGCCTTTGTCTTGAAGCAGTTTAATACCGGCTTCGGGTATATTTTTATTGATAAAAACCTTCATGTTGTGGTATTCTAATTTTTATTTATTCTTCCTGTTTTTTTATCATATCCGTACGGACAGTGACGACAGCCGCTTTTACAGCAATAACCACGTTTTAAATGATGTTTTTCAGTAAAGCATTTATAACCTTCGGGCGTATAGTAAAAATCTTCGCCTTCGATTAATTTATTTTCATTACTTTGCTCTTTCATAAATCTGTTTCGGGTTCAATTTCGAGTGAACTTAAAATCAAAAATAAAAATATTTCATTATGATTTTATCGAAATTGAATAATTCTATAGCTACAAATTTATAAATTTTACAGCCAATGTTTCTGATTGTTGCTAAATATTTAATTCCGAAAGGATATCGTGGAATGGCTTTATTTCCTTTCGTTTTAGTTAAATATGATTTTGATAAAACAAACGGAACTTTCGTAAATCATGAAAAAATACATTTGCGCCAACAGTTGGAATTGCTGATTCTTCCGTTTTTTATTTGGTACGTTTTAGAATTTTTAATTCGTTTGATTCAATACAAAAACAAAGATTTAGCGTATCGAAATATTAGTTTTGAAAGAGAAGCTTACACTAAAGAAACCGATTTGAATTATTTGAAAAAGCGATCTCTTTTTCAGTTTCTACATTATCTTAAATTACAATGAATCCAGTTTTCAATCAATTCTTAAATATTCAGTTTCCGAATGACATTTCGCTGACCATAAAACGTGAAGATCTCATTCATCCTTTTGTGTCGGGAAATAAATTCAGAAAACTAAAATACAATTTACTTCAGGCGAAAGCCGAAAATAAAAATACTTTGCTGACTTTCGGCGGAGCATTTTCGAATCATATTGCAGCTGTGGCATATGCAGGAAAAGAGCAAGGTTTTAAAACCATCGGCATCATTCGCGGAGACGAACTTTTTGATAAAATCGAAGAAAATCCAACTTTGAAATTTGCTCAGGAAAACGGAATGCAATTCGAATTTGTTTCGAGAGAAGATTATCGTTTAAAGAGCGAAACATCCTTTATAGAAAAATTGAAAGCCAAATTTGGAGATTTTTATTTAGTTCCAGAAGGTGGTACAAACGAATTGGCTGTAAAAGGCTGCGAAGAGATTTTGACACACGAAGATTCGGTTTTTAATTACGTTTGCTGTGCAGTCGGAACAGGTGGCACGATTTCAGGATTAATTAATAGTTCGTTGCCAAATCAGAAGATTTTAGGTTTTCCAGCGTTAAAAGGTGACTTTTTAAAGGAGGAAATTTGTATTTTTGCCAAAAAAGATAACTGGAATTTAATTTCTGACTATCATTTTGGAGGTTATGGCAAGATAAATTTAGAATTAATCGAATTTATTAATGCTTTTTTTGAAAAGAATAAAGTGCCCTTAGATCCAATTTATACAGGAAAGATGGTTTTTGGCGTTATAGATTTAATTAGCAAAAATTATTTTCCTGCACATTCAAAAATTTTACTCATTCACACAGGCGGATTGCAAGGAATTGACGGAATGAATATAAAGTTGAAGCAGAAGAAATTACCAATACTCAAAACCAATGATTAAAAAAATTGTATTACTTCTCGTAATATTAGCTTTAGCAAGCTGCTCGTCTAGTAAGCCTGCCATCGCGACGACTAAAAAAGCGGCAGCAGTTCAGGCCAGAACAGCATCAACAAAAAGAAGTACTCCTGTTAAGCCAATCGGTAAAAATTACCCTTCTACCAATAATACAACTGAGGTTATTCAATCTACTTCAAAAACAGTTGTTACCAGCGATTTAATTACTAATTATGTTTTGCAGTACAAAGATATTGCAATGGGAAATATGAAAACTTATGGAATTCCGGCTAGTATTATTTTGGCTCAGGGAATTTTAGAATCGGGTGCGGGAAAAGGAGATTTAGCGCTTGAAGCGAATAATCATTTCGGAATAAAATGTCATAAAGACTGGCTTGGAGAAAGTGTTCGCCACGATGATGATTCGGCTCAGGAATGTTTTAGAAAATATCCCGAAGCGGCAGAATCTTACAGAGATCATGCTTTGTTTTTGGTTGGTAAAAAAAGATATGAAAAGCTCTTTACTTACGAAAAAGACGATTATAAATCTTGGGCAAAAGGATTAAGAGCGGCCGGTTACGCAACAGATCCAAATTACCCAGATAAATTAATCAGTTATATTGAACGTTATAATTTGCATCAATATGATTGTCAGGTTACAGGAAGGAATTATGAACCGATAAATAAAACTCTTCCAACGAAAAGTTCATCGGTTTATTCTGATCCAAAGATAAATATGAATTCCTATGATCCTAATGCATACGTAGTTCAAAAAGGGGATACGCTATATTCCATTTCAAAAAAATTCAATTTATTAGTTGAGGATTTAAAGAAAAAAAATAATCTAACTGATAATGCTATTTCGATAGGACAGAGGTTGAAAGTGAAATAGTTTTCAGTCGAAGTGACAGTTTTCAGTCTTTTTGAAATTAATCAAAAATCCAAAATAAGTTTTCAGTTTATAATCTAAAATCTGAACTCAAAAATCTAAAATAAAAAATGTTATATAAAAGAAGTAGTCAGCTTTTTGCTGAAGCAGAAAAAGTAATTCCGGGAGGAGTAAATTCACCAGTTAGAGCATTTAAAGCTGTTGGCGGAACTCCGATTTTTGTAAAAAGTGCCAAAGGTGCTTATTTATACGATGAAGACGGAAACAAATTAATCGATTATATTAACTCTTGGGGACCAATGGTTTTGGGCCACGCGTATCAGCCGGTTGTTGATGCTGTAATCGAAAAAGCAAAACTAGGAACTTCATTTGGAATGCCAACAGAATTGGAAACAGAAATTGCTGCTTTGGCTGTTTCAATGGTTCCAAATATTGATAAAATTCGTTTTGTAAATTCAGGTACAGAAGCTTGTATGAGTGCGATTCGTTTAGCTCGTGGCTTTACAAAAAGAGACAAAATTGTAAAATTTGCAGGTTGTTACCACGGACATTCAGATTCATTTTTGATTCAAGCAGGAAGTGGAGCCGTAACTTTTGGTTCCCCAAACAGTCCTGGAGTTACAGAAGGAACTGCAAAAGATACTTTGTTAGCCAAATACAATGATTTAGAAAATGTAAAAACATTGGTAGAAGCGAATAAAGGAGAAATCGCCGCAATCATTATTGAAGCCGTTGCAGGAAATATGGGATGTATTGTTCCTAAAGAAGGATTCTTGCAAGGTTTAAGAGATTTGTGTACAGCAAACGGAATCTTATTGATTTTTGATGAAGTAATGACAGGTTTCCGTTTGGCTCGCGGTGGAGTTCAAGAATTATATGGTATTGATGCTGATATCGTAACTTTCGGAAAAGTTATTGGTGGAGGATTGCCAGTTGGAGCTTTCGCGGCTCGTGAAGAAATCATGAATCATTTAGCGCCTCTTGGGCCAGTTTATCAAGCTGGAACACTATCTGGAAATCCGTTGGCAATGGCAGCTGGATTAGCTATGTTGAAAGCTCTTGATTCAGACAGAGAAATCTTTACACGTTTAGAAGAAAAAACAGCTTATTTAGAAGCTGGGATTGATAGAGTTTTAAAAGCAAATAATGTTGTTTTTACAATCAATAGAGTAGGTTCTATGATTTCGGTTCATTTCGATGCAAATCCAGTTACCGATTTTCAAACGGCTGCAAAAGGAGATAATGAAACTTTCAAGAAATTCTTCCATGGATTATTGCAAGAAGGAGTTTATATCGCTCCATCTGCATACGAAACTTGGTTTATCACAGATGCTTTGACTTATGAAGATTTAGATTTTACCATCAACGCAATTGATAAGGTGTCTAAAACTTTCTAAATAACAAAAAAGAGGCTTTTAAAGCCTCTTTTTTTATGCATCAAATTAGATTTTATCTTTTCTGCGCTCTTTCATATTATCTCGCATTTTGTCTTTTTTCTCTTCTTGTAAAGCTTTCCATTTAGTGTACTGATCCGCTTTTAAGATTGATTTCATTTTAGCATCGTTTGCAGCGACTTCATCTTCCATTTGTTTTTTGAAAGCCGCTTTTTCTTCAGCTGTTGGTTTAGTGTTGCTGTCTTTTTTTTCTTTTCTAGCTTCTCTAAATTTTTCAGCTTTGGCACTTCTATCTGCTAAAAGCTGTTTTACTTGTGCTTGCTGACTTGCATCTAAACTTAATTCGGTTGTCAGTTTTTGAAGCTGTTTTTCATTACGTTGTTCAGGAGTCATTCTTTCTCTTGGTTCACGAGATGGATTTTGGTCCATGTCTTGTGCAAAACTTGCTATTCCAACAAATAACATAGCTGCGATAAATAATTTTTTCATTTTAAGTTTTTTTAATTGTTTTATAGGGATTAGACTTTTTTCTTAGAAACAGGTTTAATCTTAGTTTTAAAATTGTGTTTTATTTAACAATTTGAGAATCAGATTTTTTAAGAATGAGTTTAAATAAGATTATCATAATGCTAAATCTATAATTGTAAGTGTTTACTTTAGATATTTTTTTTAACTTTAGAGAAACTATTGTTTTTCAGTGATTTATGAAAGACGATTTTTAGATTCCCATATTTCAGTATAGATTTTCAAAAACATCATTTAATACTTAATTCTATGGCAGATCTTTCGCAATCCCATCGCATTCTTTTTTTAAACACTTTGGCTTTTGCCATTTGTTTTGCTTGTTGGACACTCAATGGAGTATTAGTTACTTTTTTGGTTGATAAAGAAATTTTTGACTGGAGTGTTGTGCAGATTGGCTGGCTTTTAGGAATTCCAGTATTAACAGGATCCATTATGAGACTGCCTATGGGAATTTTAACAGATAAATTTGGAGGCAGAATTGTGCATTCAGCTTTATTGATTTTAGCTTCAATACCTTTATTTCTTTTACCTTTTGCAACTTCTTTTACGGTTTTTGCTATTTTAAGTTTTTTGTTCGGAATGGTCGGAACCAGTTTTGCTGTCGGTGTAGCTTCAACATCAGTTTGGTATCCAAAAGAATGGCAGGGAAGAGCTTTGGGGATCTTCGGAATGGGAACTGCGGGAGCTTCTATAACACCTTTTTTGGCGCCTTCATTATTAAGTAAATTTTCTGAAACCGATCCAGAAAATGGTTGGAAATGGCTTCCTGTAATTTATGGTTCTGCTCTTTTATTGATGGGAATCGTATTTCTGATTTTCGCGAAAAGCAAAAAAAGCGAAGCACAATCTAAGACTTTAAAACAATTGGTTCAGCCTTTAAAAAGTGTCCGTGTTTGGCGTTTTGGAACATACTACTTTTTAGTATTTGGTTCGTTTGTGACTTTCTCGCAATGGTTGCTTCCTAATTTTATGAATGTTTATCATACTTCTTTAATTCTTGGGGGAATCTTTACTTCTTGTTTTAGTTTACCAGCCGGAGTTGTTCGCGCTTTCGGAGGTTTTTTGTCTGATAAATTTGGAGCTAGAAAAGTCATGTATTGGGTTTTGAGTTCTTCAGTCGTTTTAAGTTTTTTATTGTTGTTTCCGAAAATGGATGTTACCACGTCTGGAAGCGGATTATTAGCCAGTAAAGCAGGAACAGTTACAACAGTTGCTCCAGATAAAATTGTAATTGATGGTAAGGAATACAACATCAGTCAGAAAGATGAAAATCAGCCGTATTCTAAATTTTTTCCATCCAAAAAAACATGGCAGGAAGTGGTTGTAGAACAAAATCAAAAAGTACAAAAGAAAGAGCTTTTGGCAGAAGGAATCACACAAATTCATTTTGAAGCCAATATGTGGGTGTATTTGGTTTTGGTGATTCTAATCGGGATTTCTTGGGGAATTGGTTCTGCCGCAGTCTTCAAACATATTCCGGATTATTTTCCGAATGAAGTAGGTGTAATCGGCGGAATGGTTGGTTTATTAGGCGGTTTAGGTGGATTTTTTGGTCCAATTATTTTCGGTTATCTATTATCATTTACGGGATTCTGGACTAGTTCATGGTTCTTCATTTTAGCATTATCGCTGACTTGCCTGATTTGGATGCACCGTGTAATTGTAAAAATGACAAAAGAAAGACTGCCTGAAATGGCGAAAGATATTGATCGAAAATAAAGTGTTATGAAAGAAAGAACATTCAATAGAAAAGCTTTATTAATTGCAACCATTGCTTCGGTTTTTATGGTCGTTTTGGTTTTCTATGGATCCAGAAAACTGCAAAATTTTGATGCGGCTTTAATAACCTATTTATTCGGAACACTGTTTGCTTTTTTTGGAGTAGTTTACAGATATACGGTTTGGTTGCAACGTCCGCCGACATGGATGTATTTTAAAAGAGGAATTCATTTTTTATTTACAGGAAAAGTCTTTTCTCATTTGTGGTTTTTAGGAAAAGAAACAGTTCAGAATATCGCTTTTCAGAAATTCATTTATCCAAGAGGGAAATACCGCTGGATTGCGCACTTTTGTATCGCAATCGGCTGTTTTTCTGCTTTTGCAATCACTTTTCCGTTGACGTTTGGATGGATTCATTTTACATTGGCTCCCAATTCAATTTCAGTTTACGAAGCTCATTTTTTTGGTTTTAAAGTAATGGATTTTGAATTAGGCTCTATAATGGCATTTTTAACTTTTCATGCCTTAAACTGGTCTTCTTATTTGGTTATTATCGGATCACTTTATTATTTAAGAAGACGCATGACCAATCCTGGATTAATCGCTACTCAGACTTTTGAAGGGGATTTGTTGCCTCTTATATTATTAATCGCTATTTCAGTAACAGGTTTATGTTTGACGTATTCCTATCAATTTATGAAGGGATTTGCGTATGATTTTCTAGCTGTAATTCACGCTGTAACGGTTATTATGTTTTTGATTTGGATTCCCTTTGGAAAATTCTTTCATATTATTCAAAGACCGGCTCAAATTGGTGCTCATATTTATAAAAAAGAAGGAATGAAAAAAGGAATGGCGATATGTCCAGAAACAGGAAAACCTTTTACAACACAACTTCACATCGATGATTTGAAAATAGTAACCAAACAATTAGGTTTTGATTTTAGTGATGATAAAGGCAATTCACATCTTGATTTAAGCCCAGAAGGAAAAAGAGATCGTCTAGCCAAAGCACATTTAAAAGCCAGAATCGAGGGAGGGAATTTATTTGGATAATTTTTAAAGTCTCAGTCTCAGTTTTTAGTTTACAGCTAAAAAACTATGTGTTGAAATTAAAATATAAAAAGTACTCAGTCAAAGTTTATAACTGAAAACTGCGACCGAAAACCGAAAACTAAAAAAAATGGCAAAACTACCTGTACCAGCTGAAAAGATAATTGAAGCATTTGGTCCACACTTGAATTATACTCCAAAAGAAGGATATGAAGGGCGTGATGAACCAGATAAAACCGTAAAAACACATTGTTGTTTCTGTGGCATGCAATGCGGTATTCAATTATCTGTAAAAGACAATAAGGTCGTAGGTTTTGAGCCTTGGATGGAATTTCCGTTCAATGAAGGACGTTTGTGTCCAAAAGGAGTTCAGCGTTATATGCAGAACAATCATCCTGACCGATTATTACATCCGATAAAAAGAGTAGAAGGAAAAGGATTTGAGAAAACGACTTGGGATGAAGCAATGGACAAAACCGTTTCTGAAATCAAAAGAATTCAGGAAAAATACGGGAAACATGCTTTTTCAATGTTATCAGGAGTTTCGCTTACCAATGAAAAAAGTTATTTGGTTGGAAAATTTGCCAGAGTCGCTTTAAAAACCAGAAATTTAGATTACAACGGCCGTCTTTGTATGGTAAGTGCAGGTGCAGGAAATAAAAAAGCATTTGGTTTAGACCGAGCTTCAAACAATTATTCCGATTTAGAATATGCTGAGGTTATCATTGTTGCAGGAGCGAATATCAGTGAAACGTTTCCGACTTTAACGCATTGGATTTGGAAAGCCAGAGACCGAGGTGCAAAACTGATTGTAGTTGATCCGCGAGTAATTCCTTTGGCTAGAACTGCAGATATTCATCTGGATGTAAGACCAGGAACAGATTCGGCTTTATATGGAGCAATGCTAAAATATCTCGTAGATCACGATATGCTAGATCACGATTTTATTGATAATTATACTTCAGGATTTCAAGAAACAATCGATGTAGTAAAAGATTATACTCTGGAATGGGCAGAAGAAGTTACGGGAATTTCTAAAGAAAAAATCAAAGCCGCTGCTGAATTATGGGGAAAAGCAAAAACAAGTTTTTTACTTCACGCAAGAGGGATTGAACATCACTCAAAAGGCGTTGATAATGTAATTGGATGCATCAATCTGGTTTTGGCAACAGGAAGAATTGGAAGGCCGTATTGCGGTTACGGAACTATTACTGGACAAGGAAATGGTCAAGGCGGAAGAGAACACGGTCACAAATGCGATCAATTGCCTGGAAACCGTGATATCGAAAATATGGAGCATCGAAGATACATTGCTGATGTCTGGAAAATTAAGGAAGAAGATATGCCACACAAAGGCATCACCGCTTATGAAATTATCGAAGCCATTCACAGCGGTGAAATAAAAGGATTGATTTCAATTTGTTTTAATCCGCTGGTTTCTCTTCCTAACAATAATTATGTGCGTTCGGCTCTTGAAAAGTTGGAGTTTTACGTTGCCATAGATTTCTTTTTGAATGAAACTGCCCGTCATGCGGATATTGTTTTAGCAGGTTCATTACAGGAAGAAGAAGAAGGAACAACCACATCTGCAGAAGGACGTGTTATTCGAATTAGACAAGCGGTTACACCACCGGGAGAAGCCAGAACTGATACTTCCATACTATTAGAATTAGCCAAAAGATTAGGCGAAGAAGAACGATTCACCTACGCCAACAGCGAAGCCATTTTCAATGAATTGCGAGTAGCTTCAAAAGGAGGAACAGCTGATTATAACGGAATCACTTATAAAAAAGTAGAAGACAATATGGGCGTTTTCTGGCCGTGTCCAACCGAAGATCATCCTGGAACGCCAAGATTATGGGAAGATAAAAAGTTTGCAACTCCAGACGGAAAAGCACATTTTAATCCCGCTCCATATAAACTTCCAGGTGAAATTACAGATGAAGAATATCCAATAATATTAACGACTGGAAGAGTTGTATCGCAATATTTAAGCGGAACACAAACCAGAAGAATCGGGAAATTGGTCGATCAGTTTCCAGAACCTTTGTTAGAAATTCATCCAGAAATGGCCCGAAAATATAATATTCAACAAAGAGAATTGGTAAAAGTTTCAACCCGAAGAGGCGAAGGAATTTTTCCAGCCAATATTGTAGAAACCATTCGAAAAGATACTGTTTTTGTACCGTATCACTGGCCAGGGAAAAAATCAGCCAACCAGTTAACACCTGGGACTTTAGATCCGATTTCTAAAATTCCGGAGTTTAAAGTTTGTGCTTGTAAACTCGAACCATTAGGAGAAATCGAAAATTCATCAGACAAACCAACTGCTTATGCCAGCGTTTAATCTATAAAAAGCAAAAAGTATGAATGTGACGAATTATAATAAAAACGAAGAGTTTTTTGTAGATCTACAAAGATGCATTGGCTGTAAAGCCTGCGAGATGGCTTGCGCAGAATGTGAAACCAACGGTCAGGAATCGATGATTCATGTCAATTATGTAGAACGGGAAGTTACAATTCAAACCACAGTTCAGGTTTGTATGCATTGTGAAGATCCTGTTTGCGCCAATGTTTGTCCTGCTGATGCGATTTCACAAGACGAATTTGGAGTAGTTCATACCGCAAATACAGAACGTTGCATTGGTTGTTCCAACTGTGTAATGGCTTGTCCTTTTGGAGTTCCAAAGAAAATGGAAGAATATGATTTGATGATGAAATGCACCATGTGTTATGACAGAACCAGCGTTGGTAAAAAACCAATGTGTGCAACAGTTTGTCCGAGTGGTGCCTTGTTTTACGGAACTCGCGCTCAGATTGAAGAAATGCGTCCGAATAGTACGCCTGTAAATTCATTTGTTTTTGGAAAAGATCGCGTAAACACCAAAGTGAATATTATGATGCCAAAAGGAAGCACCGAATTACGAATATTCTAAAGCTATAATCCATGTCTAAAGAAGATAATTTAAGTGAAAACTGGAAGAAAGATTTTCCATATAGAAAACAAGAATCGATGCAAGTCAGCCGACGGGATTTTGCCAAATTTCTAACCTTGGTTTCTGGTGGATTAATGGTAGGAAGCGGTTTGGTTGCTGCAAAGGCATATTTATTACCAGGCGAAGGAGTTATCGGCGAACATTTTGTATGCGAAATAAAAGATATTCCGTTAGGCGGAACAAGAGGTTTTGTGATTGAAGGAAGTACAATTCCGTACATATTAGTACATTTAGAAAGCGGTATGTTTAGAGCTTACGAACAAAAATGCACGCATCTTTCTTGTGCTGTTTATTACAAACCTGGAACAGGAATTATTCATTGTCCGTGTCACGAAGGTTCCTTTGATGCTTTGACTGGAGATGTGATTGCAGGGCCTCCGCCGAGAGCGCTGCCACAATTAGAAGTGCTTTTAAAAGGGGAAAAGATTTTTGTAAAAGCGTTTGAAAACAAAGAAAGTTAATTGCTTAAGAAATATATTATGAGTACATTTAGAAAAAGCCAAAACCAAGCCAATCCAAATAAGCTGAATGTAATTTTATCGACATTAATATGTGTTTTGATCTTAAATGTAAGTCTTCAAATTTGGTTATTATACGCTGCTTTAAATAATGCATTAGACAATAATAAAGAAATTTTAATTCCTGCATTTATTGGTTCTCTTATATTGTTTTTAATTGGTTTTGGATGGTTGTATTATTTACCTAAAGGGAATTTTAGAAATAATACATAAGAAACGAATCAAAATTTTAATGAAATATTTATGAGCTTAAATACCAATTTTGGCAATAGTAAAATTGCTTTTTTTTCTACACAGCCTTACGATAAAACGTTCTTCAATCAATACAATGCTGATTTTGGTTTTCAATTGGATTTTTTTGAAACGCAATTAAATCCGCAGACTGCTATTTTAATTGAAAACTGCGAAATTGTCTGTGTTTTTGTAAATGATATTGTAAACGAAACCGTCATCAAGCAATTAGCCGAAAAAAATGTGAAAATAATCGCTTTACGTTGTGCCGGATTTAATAATGTTGATTTAGAAGCAGCGAAAAAAAATAATATAAAAGTTTGTCGTGTTCCCGCTTATTCTCCACAAGCCGTTGCAGAACATGCCATGGCAATGATTCTGACTTTAAACAGAAAAACACATAAAGCCTACAACAGAGTTCGCGAACAGAATTTCTCTTTAAACGGATTATTAGGTTTTGATTTATTCGGAAAAACAATCGGAATTATCGGAACAGGAAATATCGGAAAAGCATTTTCTAAAATTGCACTAGGCTTTGGCTGTAAAGTCTTAGCCTATGATATTGTTGAAAGCGAAGAAATGAAAAAAGACGGCGTTTCTTTTGTTGGATTAGAAGAAATTTTCAAATCAAGCGATATTATTTCATTGCATTGCCCATTAAACGATCAAACAAAACATATTATCAATCAGACGTCTATTTCTTTTATGAAAGAAAGCGTTATGATTATCAACACTAGTCGTGGCGGATTAATTGAAACTTCATCAGTTATTGAAGGTTTAAAGGCTGGAAAGATTGGTTATCTCGGAATTGATGTTTACGAACAGGAAGAAAAACTATTCTTTAGAGATCTTTCTGCAGATATTATTCAGGATGATGTGATTCAGCGTTTAATGAGTTTTCCGAATGTTTTGGTAACAGCGCATCAGGCATTTTTCACCAATGAAGCTTTAACACAGATTGCATTAGTGACTTTCAATAATATTAAATCTCTTTTAGAGCAAAATGATATTGAGAATAAAGCTGCTTTGTTAGTTTAGAAAGTAATAATTAAATGAATCAGATTATGAAAAATAAAATGCTAATTCTAATCGGAATTCTGGTTTTGTCTTCTTGTCAAAATAAAGAAGAGAAAAAAAATATCATCAAAACGATTGTTCAGGACACTTTATCTAAAACACTTGGAGGAACAGCAGATTTAAGTGAAGTTTCTGAAAAAGATAGTAAAGCTGTAGAATTAATTCAGAAGCAATTACAGGTTTTATTAAAGAAAGATTTACCAGCAATGACAAAAGAGGATCGCTATTTTTATTACGAAGCTTTTGATTTGAATAATGATCAAAAAGATGAATATTTCGTTGGTTTCTCTAATTCTTATTTCTGTGGAAGCGGAGGCTGTTCAGGTTATATTTTAAACAATGATGGAAGCGTAATAAATCGTTTCTCCGTAACAGATTTTCCAATTTTAGTAACAACAGAATCTACAGAGAAATTCTATAATCTTCTAATGAAAAGCGGAGGAACATTTCATCTCATAAAAATGAAAAACGGAAAATATCCATCAAATCCTTCCGTTGAAGAAAAATGGAAAGGCGAAGTTCCTAAAGAAACTACTTCTGTTTTAGATATTCAAGGAAAGACATTGGAAAAGTATTCGTTTTAAGCTTTTAATTTGAAAGCCATTCTAGGTCTTCTTTATCCAAATCTTCTTGTGAAATAACTCTTCCATGTTTGATGTCTTCTTCACTTTCTTTAAGCATATCCAATTCATTCTGGTCAAATTGGTAAATATAAGATATGTTCATAATTAATTATTTTTATTTACGAATTTAAATAAAAACCCGACAGGGTTTTAAAAACCTGTCGGGTTTGAAATATTATAAAATCCAATTGGAATTTGGAATTTTTAGGATTGGAATTTACCCAACAAGTTCCACAAATTTAAACTCACCGTCCACAACAACTTTTGTCAAACCGTGTTTAGATAAGTTTTTCATTGAAGCATCCCATTTTTTACCGCTTAAGTTAGCAGAAACTTTAAGCTGAGATAAATCCATTTTGTTTTCGTTTCCTTTTAATAAAGTAATGATCACTTTTTCTTCTTCAGTCAATTCGATCTGAGCTTGTTTTTTCTCAGGACGCATTTGCGGGAATAATAAAACCTCTTGAATAGAAGCATTATTTGTCAAATACATAATCAAACGATCCATTCCAATTCCCATTCCAGAAGTTGGAGGCATACCGTATTCTAAAGCTCTTAAGAAATCCTCGTCGATAATTCCGTTTGCTTCATCATCACCTTTTGCTGCCAAACGCATTTGATCTTCAAAACGCTCTCTTTGGTCAATTGGGTCATTTAATTCAGAATAAGCATTTGCGATTTCTTTTCCGCAAACCATTAATTCAAAACGCTCAGTTAAGTCTGGATTATCGCGGTGCTCTTTACAAAGCGGCGACATTTCTTTTGGATAATCAGTAATGAAAGTTGGCTGAATATAATTTCCTTCACATTTTGCTCCAAAAATCTCATCAATTAATTTTCCTTTACCCATTGTTTCGTCAACCTCGATTCCCATTCCGCGTGCTGCTTCAAACAATTCTTGTTCTGTTTTACCAGAAATATCAAAACCAGTAAAATGTTTGATAGAATCTGTCATCGTAACACGAGCGTAAGGCGCTTTAAAGTTGATTGTGTGTTCGCCAAAAGTCACTTCGCTAGTTCCGTTAACGGCAATTGCACAATGCTCTAGTAAGCCTTCTGCAAATTCCATCATCCAATTGTAGTCTTTGTAAGCTACATATATTTCCATTGCAGTAAACTCAGGATTATGCGTTCTGTCCATACCTTCATTACGGAAGTTTCTAGAAAACTCATAAACACCTTCAAATCCACCAACAATTAATCTTTTCAAATACAATTCGTTTGCAATACGCATGTAAAGCGGAATATCAAGCGAGTTGTGGTGCGTAATAAACGGACGTGCAGAAGCACCACCAGGAATTGACTGTAAAACTGGAGTATCAACCTCCAAATATCCTGCATCGTTAAAATAACCACGCATTGCAGTAAATAATTTGGTACGTTTAATAAAAGTTTCTTTAACCTGCGGATTCACAGTTAAATCTACATAACGCATTCTGTAACGCAATTCAGCATCGTTAAAGGCATCGTGTACATTTCCTTCCTCGTCAACTTTTGGCAATGGAAGCGGACGTAACGTTTTACTCAAGAAAGTAAAACCACTCACACGAATACATTTTGCACCAACTTGAGTAGTAAACAATTCACCTTCAATTCCGATAAAATCACCTAAATCGGTTAATTTTTTGAAAACTTGATTGTACAAAGTTTTATCGTCACCTTCGCACAAAACATCACGATTTACGTACAATTGAATACGTCCTTCGCTGTCTTGTAACTCGGCAAAACAAGCTTTACCTTGATCACGAACACTCATTAAACGTCCCGCAACGATCACCTTCTTACCCTCTTCAAACGTTTCCTTTATCTGCTTAGATGTATGATTTACAGGAAAAAGATTAGCCGGATAAGGATTGATTCCTAAGTTGCGTAAGTTCTGAAGTTTTTCTCTTCTAATGATTTCTTGTTCTGATAATGCCATTTTGTGCTATTTTTTTAAGTGTGCAAAGATAAAGAAAAGAATGTAGATTTTAGAATGCAGATTTTAGATTTTTTGCAGCATCAAATTATTGGGTTTCAATTACCTTTAGTCCCGCTATCCATTTCACACGAGCGATAGCGAACTGACGAAGTAATCTTTTGTGCCGAACCCCGGCACAAAAGGATTTCCATTTCTATCGGGGCTAGAGTAGAAGTTTTTGTTTTCAAAAGACATTTTAGTTGGAATGTAGTGAATGAAAAAACTTACTATATTAGCCGTTTAAAACCTTAGAATCTTAAAAAGAAATGAAGTATTTATCCATTTTTTTCTTGTTGCTTTCTTTTATAAGTTGTCAAATTACAGAAACAATAACAATCAATTCAGACGGCAGCGGAGACATTGAGTTAGTTCAACTTCGAGAAGAAAACAGTTATATGCAAATGGTTGGAGAAGAATATTCTAAAGAAAATGTTTTTCAGGATACTACTTATGTTTTCAAAGATTATATAACCAAATACAAAGAGAACTTTCAGAAATATACAGTAGAAGAACAGCAGTTATTTCAAAAATATGCCAATGTGAAAACTCACATTAAAAGAAGTTCATTCGAAAAAGAATTTAGATCTGTTTTTGCTCTTCATTTTAATAAAGTTTCAGAAATTCCAGATTTATTTAAAACAGAAGATTATGCATCCGATATTCAGCATAACTACGCTTTGACAGCCGAAAATCATTATTTCAGAATTGAATACGCTTTTGATGGAAAAGTTTTCAAACGATCGGTTTCCATTATAAATACAACCGAATTTGAAAAAGCAAAAGGCGATTCAGAAAGATTCAAAGCTAAATATGGTGATGCGAAATTGACACAATCTTATGTTTTAAAGTATCATTTTCCTCAAAAAATAAAATCGATTTCGAATCCCCAAGCAATGGTTGCCGCAGACCAAAAATCTTTGACTATAGAATTTCAGCTTGCAGATTGTTTAAAAAATCCCGAAATCACAAATCTTGAAGTTATTTTAGAATAAAAATCAAAATAATTTACAAAACAAAGTATCTTCGTTCGCTCATCAACCTAAATCTAAAATTATGAAAAGAATTCTACTTTGTTTGTTCATTGCATTAAGTATTTCCAGTTGTACCATTAAAGAAAAAGTAACCATAAACGAAGATGGTTCCGGATCCTTCTCATACGGATTTGACATGGCAGGAATGTACAAAATGGGAATGAAGAGTTCTGATACTTTAAAAAATAAAAAAGTTATAGATACAACCTTCAATTTTAAAGAACTTTTCGATAAGGCAAAAGACAGCATTGCAAAATTACCACCCGCTGAAAAAGAAATGCTTAAAATTCTTGAAAATTTCAAAATCAACTTAAAAATCAACGAAGAGAAAAAGCAAATGGAATACAACATGGCTTTTGATTTTCCGAATTTAGATAGTATTCAAAAAATGGCTTCTCCAGCTCAAGCCATGGAAAAGCTAGCATTATCTGATAAAAAAAATCTTGGAGCTTTAAGTGCTGCCCCAAAATCAGAAAGTAAAAGTTCGGCTTCTTTTAAGTATGACGGAAAAGTTTTTGTTAAAACTATCATATCTTCAGAAGACACTAAAAAAGTTCCTTCAAAAGCTAAAAGTAAAAAGAAAGAAAAAGACGAAAATGATCCTTTTTCTGCCAAAATGAACGAAATGCTAAAAGAATGCAAGTATTCAATGGAATATCATTTTCCAAAGAAAATTAAAACTGTTTCTTTAAAAGGTGCTGTAATTGCTCCAGACAAAAAAAGTTTTACTTACGATGCACCATTAGAAAATATGGAAGATAGCAGTAATATGGAAGTAGGTTTTAAAGTAATTTTTGAAGATTAAACAGTAAGATTGTAAAACAGTATTCTTTCAAATAGAGTTCGTATCTTTGATAAAAAATTGTACTCCGATGAAATTATACAAATTACTTAGTTTTTCTTTTTTAATAGCGACATTAACAAGCTGTACTTTTACCGAAAATATTTATATCAACGATAACGGAACTGGGAAATTCTCTGTAGATATGGATGGTTCTGCTTTGATGGAAATGGCGGGAGACCAGATTGCAGGTCAAATGGGAGATACTAAAAAAGATATTGACTCTACTTTTACATTCAAACAAATATTTGAAGAGAAAAAAGACAGTATCGCTAAATTGTCTCCTGAAACTCAAAAAGAACTAAAGAAATTGGAGAATTTTGTTGTTAGTACAAAAATGAGTTCAGAGAAGAAACAGTTTTTAATGACAATGGGAACTGATTTTAAAAATGTAAATGAACTGCAGGATATTCTTCAAACGTTAACTACATTTCAAAGATTAGAAGGAGGAGCAAACGCAAATCCGCTTGGAAATGGTTTTGGGGACAATGGCAGTACATTAGTTTATACTTACGACGGAAAGAAATTTACAAGAAAAGCAACAATAGATCAGCAAAAGTTGGCAGCAAAAGCAAAAGATTCGGCTGCAGATATGTCTAAAATGATGTTTGCTTCGTCAAATTATATTGTAAAATATCATTTCCCAAAAAAGATTAAGAAAGTTTCTAATCCGAACGCATTGTTTAGCGACGATCGAAAATCAATTACAATTCAATACTCTTTTACGGATTATATGGAGAATCCTGACAAACTTAACTTTGATGTTGAGTTTGAAAAATAATTAAAATGAATAAAAAAATCCAACTTCAGGATCTGGGCAAAAAAGATTATAAATCAACTTGGGAATATCAGGAAGAAATCTTCAAAGATATAGTCGATTTAAAAATCAAGAACAGAAGAGAAGAACTTGATCTGCCAACACCCAATTATTTATTATTTGTTGAGCATCCACACGTTTATACTTTAGGTAAAAGCGGTGATTTGGAAAATTTATTATTAAACGAAAAACAACTAGAAGCCAAAGGAGCAACATTCTATAAAATCAATCGTGGTGGTGATATTACATATCACGGACCAGGACAAATTGTGGGATATCCAATTTTGGATTTAGAAAACTTCTTTACCGATATTCATAAATATTTACGTTTGCTTGAAGAATCAATCATTTTGACTTTGGCAGAATATGGTTTAGAATCGGGCAGAAGTGAAGGTGAAACAGGCGTTTGGCTTGGTGTAGGAACTCCGTTTGCACGCAAGATTTGTGCAATGGGTGTGCGTGCCTCGCGTTGGGTAACCATGCACGGATTTGCCTTAAATGTAAATGTTGATTTAGGTTATTTTGATAATATTATTCCGTGTGGAATTCGCGGAAAAGGAGTGACTTCTTTGAATGTAGAACTTGGTGTTGAAAAAGTAGATGAAGAAGAAGTGAAATCTAAAATCATCAAACATTTTACGGAACTTTTTGAAGCTGAATTTGTTTAAAAGAAAAAAACGAGATAAAAAAAGACTTATCATTTTTTGATAAGTCTTTTTTTTTTATTCGAAGAAATTAAGTTCCAGTTGGTCGGGTAAGAGTCTAAAACTCATTCTGTGGTATTTTGTAGTTCCAAATTCTTTAATGGCTTCACGATGTTCTTTGGTTGGATAACCTTTATTTTTTTTCCAGTTGTACATTGGAAATTCTTCATGAATTTGGTTCATGTATTCATCGCGATACGTTTTTGCCAAAACAGATGCTGCGGCAATACTTAAATATTTACCGTCTCCTTTTATAATGCTTTGATTTGGAATAGATTTTAAGAGAGTAATTTCGTCCTGAGAAAATTGTTTTCCGAAAGCATTTTTAAGTCCGAGTTTGGCATTTAAGGAACGGTTTCCGTCAACAATAATAAATTCAGGAACATGTTTTAATTTTAAAATACACTCTTGCATTCCTTTCATAGAAGCATTAAGAATGTTTATTTCGTCAATTTCATCTGGAAATAAATGAGTCACGGCAAAACAAAGCGCTTCTTTTTCTATAATTGGTCTTAAAAGCGCTCTTGCTTTTTCAGATAATTGTTTACTGTCATTTAAAATTGAATTCTCAAAATCAGCTGGAAGAATTATAGCAGCTGCAGTAACTGGACCAGCGAGACATCCTCTGCCAGCTTCGTCTGTTCCGGTTTCTAAAACAAATCCTGAGAAATTTTTTTCGAGCATTTTTTTAGGTTTTTAATAACAAATTAGATGAAATTTTCAGCAAAAATATTCGTTTTCGTACTGTCAGCCAAGGCAATTGTATAAAATGAAGTGTTTTTTTCTTTATTTGTTTTTATAATTTACCTTTGCTTAGCAAATTTGTCAAAATAAATTTATACAAAGCCATCAAATGAGAATATTCATTTTTCTATATCTATTAGTTGTACCAACATTATTGTTTTCTCAGGAAAAAAAGCCAGCTTCTAAAAATAATTTAGATATGAATACGGAATATTCAAGTATTACAGATACCGTAAAAAAGAAAAAACAAAAAATAGCTACGATAGATCAGTACAAAATTGTCACTTTGGAGCACGATACAATTTATGCTGATACATCGCTAACAATTAAAAGTGCTTACAGACAAAATCATCTTAGAAAAGATCTTTTTGGATATCAGGAATTATCAAATATCGGACAACCGTTGAACACTTTGCAATATAGTTTAACGAGTTTTTCTCCTTATCCAGAAATTGGTTTTAACGGAAAACATTTTAATTACATGCAGGCAGATCAAATTAGATATTACTCTGCTGCAACTCCTTTTACAGAATTGTTTTTTAATACAACAATTAATAAAGGTCAAAATGTAGATTCTTTTATCACTTTAAATACTTCCAAAAACCTGAACTTTTCGATTGCCTATAGAGGTTTAAGATCTGAGGGAGATTATATTAATCAATTAGTTAGTGCTGGAAGTTTTAGATTTACAACAAGTTACGCTACTACCAGCAGACGTTATGCTATAAACGCTCACTTTACTTCTCAAGACGTTTTAAATGAGGAAAATGGAGGGATTACAAATGATGATAATTTTGAAAGCGATAATAAAGACTATAAAAACAGACAAAGATTACAGGTTTATTTGACCGATGCAGAATCTCTTTTGAAGGGAAAAAGACTGTTTTTTGATCATGCATTTCGTGTAAATCCAACAGATGGAAGTAATAATTTATATGTAACCCATCAGTTCAATTACGAGAGTAAAACTTATGAATATAAGCAGCCAACAATACTTTCTACGGTTACTGATAATAATAATGTTAGTACGCGAGTAGCACGTTTTGGCGATTCTTATGCAGCTAGCAATATTAATGATAAGACAAAGTATGAAAGGCTTTATAATAAAGCGGGACTAGCTTATGAAAATTCACTTCTGGGGAAATTCAATTTCTTTATAGACGATTACAGATCAAATTATCAATACGAGCGAATTATAATTGATAGTACAGGACATGCTGTACCAGCAAATTTGTATCTGCAATTTAATAATGTTGGAGGACAGTACGAATATCAAAAAAACAAATGGAACGGTAGATTTTTATATTCAAGATCAATTACCAATCAGTCACTTTCTGATTTGGATGCGAAGTTGCGATACGATTTAAATGATAAAATTAAGTTTGATTTTAGATATCGAAACATCAATAAATTACCAAACAATAATTACAATTTGTATCAAAGTAGTTGGGTAGAATACAATTGGTCAAATGATTTTAAAAATGAGAAAATCAATTCGCTTAGTGCTGAAATTCAAACTCCATGGTTGACAGGACAAGTTCAATATACGGTTCTTAAAGATCATTTGTATTTTGCTAATGTTGGTACAGATGCACAAAAAGCAGCCAATATTCAAATTGTCAAGCCACTTCAATATGGGAATGTGATTAATTATTTGGAAATAAAAGCGAGTCGTGAATTTAAATTTGGTCATTTTGCATTAGACAATACACTTTTATATCAAAAAGTAGATCAGTCCGATTTGATTTTAAATGTTCCAGATTTTGTAACCAGAAATACATTTTACTATTCAGGGCATTTCTTCAAAAAAGCATTATTCATGCAGACGGGACTTGTGTTTAATTATTTAACTGAATATTATGGAGATGATTATAACCCTGTTATAGCCGAGTTCTTTGTGCAGCAAAATAAAAAGACAGGTGGTTTTGCAACATTTGATTTCTTTGTAAATGCAAGAATTCGTCAGACAAGATTTTATTTAAAAGCAGAGCATTTCAATGCTTTATTTTCACAAAGTAATTATTATGCAACACCAAATAATCCGTATCGTGATTTTGTATTGCGTTTTGGTTTAGTTTGGAATTTCTTCCAATAAAAACCTACTTTATTTTAAAACCACATATTAAACTTAAATAAAATGGACTTTTCAAATAATATTTTAGAAACAATTGGTAACACACCATTGGTTAAGCTCAACAAAATTGTTGCTGAAATTGATGCGTTAGTATTGGCAAAAGTCGAAACTTTTAATCCAGGTAATTCTGTAAAAGACAGAATGGCTGTGAAAATGATTGAAGATGCAGAAGCTGATGGAAGATTAAAACCAGGAGGAACTATTATTGAAGGAACTTCTGGAAATACAGGAATGGGACTCGCTCTTGTAGCAATCGTAAAAGGATACAAATTGATTTGCGTTATCTCAGATAAACAATCAAAAGAAAAAATGGATATTCTTCGTGCTGTTGGAGCAAAAGTAGTGGTTTGTCCGACAGATGTTGAACCTACAGATCCTCGTTCGTATTATTCAGTTTCAAAACGTTTAGCCGAAGAAACACCAAATTCTTGGTATGTAAACCAATATGATAATATGTCAAATTCATTGGCACATTACGAACAGACTGGACCAGAAATCTGGAAACAGACAGAAGGTAAGATCACTCATTTTGTTGTAGGTGTTGGAACCGGAGGAACGATTTCTGGTGTTGGAAAGTACTTAAAAGAAAAAAATCCAAACATTAAAATTTGGGGAATTGATACTTACGGTTCTGTTTTTAAGAAATACCACGAAACTGGAATTTTTGATGAAAATGAAATTTACTCTTATATCACTGAAGGAATTGGAGAAGATATTTTGCCTAAAAATGTTGATTTTTCTTTAATTGACGGATTTACAAAAGTAACCGATAAAGATGCTGCAGTATATACCAGAAAGATTGCACTTGAAGAAGCCATTTTTGTTGGAAATTCAGCTGGAGCTTGTATTAAAGGATTGTTGCAGTTAAAAGAACATTTTAAACCAGATGATGTTGTTGTGGTTCTGTTTCATGATTCTGGGAGCCGTTATGTTGGAAAAATGTTTAACGATGACTGGATGCGTGAACGCGGATTCCTAGAAGAAAACATAACAAAAGCAGAAGACGTTATTAAAGATCATATTGATAAAGAATTAATTGTTGTTCGTACAGAAGAACTGGTTTCGCATGCCATTGAGCGTATGCGTAAGTATAAAATATCTCAAATTCCTGTTGTGGATATCAATGGTTTTGTGGGTTCTGTAGATGAAACAGATTTGTTTAGAAGTTACGTTGCAGATAAAAATGTGGCCGAAAAACCAATTAAAGAGGTAATGGGAAAACCTTTTCCAATTGTAAAATTAGGAACTCCAATTGAAGAAGTATCAAAACTTTTTACCAAAGAAAATGATGCGGTTTTAGTTGATTTAGGAAACGGAAATCACCATATTATTACAAAGTATGATATTATTGGTTCTATAAAATAAACCTTCTATAAAAATAAATGAATCCATAAATTTGATTGCTTTTGTAATCAGGTTTATGGATTTCTCTTTTAAAAATATAAAATGAATTTTACAGCAATAGATTTTTAAACAGCTACAGGTTATCATCCTTGTTCTGTTGGAATTGTGACAGTTGAAAATGGAATAATTGTAGACGAATATGTATCATTAATAAAACCGCCAAACAACGAATACAGTCCGTTTACAATTCGTGTTCACGGAATTTATCCGAAAGATACTGCCAATGCTAAATCTTTTTTTCAGATTTATCCAGAGATTGAAAAGCGATTGAAAAATCGTGTTGTAGTAGCACACAACGAAAGTTTTGACCGAAATGTTTTGATGAAATCAATGCTGTTGCATGGTTTGGTTTATGAAGATTTAAACATTGCTACAAAATGGGAATGCACTGTAAAAATTTATAAAGCTAAAGGTGTAAAACCAACTAAATTAAGTGATTGTTGTCGAGAAATGAAGATTCAGCTGAATCACCACGAAGCTTTGTCTGACGCAAGAGCTTGTGCAAAATTATATATGCTTCGTTAAATAATTTATTTTTGTAAGAATAATTTTAAAATTTTGTTATTTTTAGATTTTGTAAATTGTTATAAGATCTAAAAAAATGAAAGAAGACTTTCTTCATTATCTCTGGAAATTCAAAAAGTTTAATACTTTAAATTTAAAAACAGCTCAGGGCGAATTAATCACAATTTTGAAAACGGGTGATTATTTGGAGCTTTCGGGACCTGATTTTTTTAATGCTCATATTGAAATAGGAAATCAGAAATGGGCAGGAAATGTAGAAATTCATGTCAAATCATCTGATTGGTATCTGCACAATCACGAAAATGATCCTGCATACAAAAACGTAATTCTACATGTAGTTTGGGAAAATGATACGGCTATTTTTAGAGAAGATAATTCAGAAATTCCTGTTCTGGTTCTTAAAGATTATGTTGGTAAAGAAATGGTATCCAATTATGCTGAATTGATCTCGCCTAAAACATGGATTTCATGTGAGAAACAAATTAAAGATATTGATAATTTTGTTTTTAAAAATTGGCAGGAAAGATTGTTTTTTGAGCGTTTGGAACGTAAATCAAAGTTTATTTATGAATTACTAGAAGAAACCAATCAGGATTGGGAGAGTGTATTGTTTTGCCTCTTGGCTAAGAATTTTGGTTTAAATACAAATGGTACTTCTTTTCTTCAAATTGCCAAATCAATTCCGTTTTCAATTATCAGAAAAGAAAGTTTTGAACATGAAAACTTAGAAGCTTTATTCTTTGGAACAGCGAGTTTGTTAGAAGCAGAAAAAGAAGATGTGTATTTTAAAGATTTAAAATTTAGATATTTTTATTTGCTCCATAAATATCAGTTAGAGCGAACGTTTGTTGAACCGGTTCAGTTTTTTAAACATCGTCCAGATAATTTTCCAACTATACGACTTTCCCAATTAGCAAGTTTCTATCAAAAACTCCCAAACTTGTTTTCTAAAATAATAGAGTTGAAAACACTTAATGGAGTATATGACTTACTGCAAGTTTCGGCAAGCACTTATTGGCTGAATCACTATCAGTTTGACAAAGAAAGCCCGAAGAAATCAAAGTTGCTTTCAAAGTCATTTTTAGATTTAATCGTTATAAATACAATCATTCCTATTCAGTTTGCTTATTCTAGTAGTTTAGGAGAATCAATTGCAGAAGATTTGATTGATTTTATGAATGAAGTAGCTTCGGAGAAAAATGCAATAATAGATAAGTTTAATTCATTTGGGATAAAATCAAGAACTGCATTTGAAAGTCAGTCTTTGTTAGAACTCAAAAATGAATATTGTAATTATAAAGCTTGTTTAAAATGTGCGGTAGGAATGGAACTACTCAAAAACAATTAGAAAATTAGCAAATAAGATTATGAGATAATTTGTATTTTTGTGAATCTAAAAAAATATAAATGTCAGCTATTTTAAAACTTAAGTTCTTTTTTGAAAAATATGGTTTTCATGTTTCTTCAAGATTAGCAGATAAACTAGGAATGCGTGTTACAAGCGTGAGATTGTTTTTTATCTACATTTCGTTTGTTACAGCTGGTTTAGGTTTTGGAGTTTATCTGACACTCGCTTTTTGGATTCGATTAAAGGATCTAATTCGCTCTAAAAGAACATCAGTATTTGATTTATAAAAAAAAGGCTCCAAATTTAATTGGAGCCTTTCTATTTTTAAAATAATATTTCTATTCTTCAGTTGGATCATTAAGTCTTGATCTTTTCTTGCTATATCCAAAGTAAACCAGAATACCAATTATAAGCCATCCAAATGATAATAATTGAGCATCTAAACTTAAATTGAAAATTAAATAAGAATTAATTGCGATTCCTAAAACAGCAATAACTGGTAAAGCAGGAACTTTAAAAGTTCTGTTTAATCCAGGTTGTTTTACTCTTAAAATCCAAACTGCGATACAAACCATTGTAAAGGCAAATAAAGTACCAAAACTTGTCATGTCAGCTAATTTGTTGATTGGTGTAAATGCAGCAACGGTTGCGATAATACCACCTAAAATCATTAAGTTCGTTTTTGGAGTTCCAGAAATAGGATTTACTTTAGAAAAAACAGGAGGAATCAATCCATCTTTAGACATACCCAAGAAAATTCTAGATTGTCCCATAATCATTACCATTAATACAGAAATCAAACCAATAGTAGCAGCAACAGTAATAATAGAACCAGCCCAGCCTTGTCCTGCAATATCAAAAGCATAAGCTACAGGAGCTTTGATAGCTTCAGGGTATTTTCCTAGTGGATTAAAATCTTGGTAATTCATCATTCCTGTTAATACTAATGAAACAAGAATGTATAAAGTAGTACAAATCAATAAAGAAGCAATAATTGCAAATGGAACGTCTTTTTTCGGGTTGATAGCTTCTCCAGCTTGTGTCGAAACGGCATCAAAACCAACATAAGCAAAGAAAATTGCAGCAGCTCCAGAAACAATTCCACCAATTCCGTAAGCATTATGAGTGGTTTCTTTTTCTATAATCTGTGTTGCTTCAGGAATAAATGGGCTCCAGTTTGCTGTATTGATAAAGAAAAGACCAGCTATAATTACAAATATTACTGCAGATACTTTTAAGATTACAATAGCATTATTTGCTTTAGCAGCACTTTTTGTTCCTTTAATAAGTAATGAAATAACTAATATAACAATCAGGAAAGCAGGAAGATTCATAGAAAAACCTTCGCCAGTATAACTTGCTGGATCTGTAGTTAGCCAATCAGGAAGCTTGATGTGAAACAATTTAAGTAATTTATTAAAGTATCCGGACCAGGAAACAGCTACGGTCATAGAACCCATTGCATATTCCAGAATAAGTCCCCAGCCAATTATCCAGGCAAAAACTTCTCCGATAGTACCATAAGCATAAGCATAAGCAGATCCTTCAACAGGTAAAATGGAAGCAAATTCAGAATAGCAAAGAGCTGCAAAAACACAGGCAATACCTGCAATAATAAACGAAATTGCTAATGCCGGACCTGCATGATAATAAGCCCCTGTACCTGTAAGTACAAAAATTCCTCCACCGATAATGGCACCAACACCAATGGCAGTAAGACTCCATTTTCCAAGGACTCTCTTTAAATCACTTTTTTTCATATCGGCCTCAAAGGCTGATATAGGTTTAACTCTCCAAATTGACATACTATTTTATTGGTTTATTTGTTATTAAGTGCCAAATGTATTGTTTTTTGTAAAAAATAAAAACAATTATCATGTTTTAAGTTATAAAATCTTTATTTTTTTTAGAGGACTCTCAAGAAACTTTCTGTAAGTATTGATATTCATTAATTTAATTGACCTTTTCTAACAGAATCAATAATTTTTTAAAAACTACTTTTCTTACTAATTTTCTTAATAGATTTGAAAGTTTTTTCTTTCTTTATTTTTGAAAATGTTTTTTGTTATGAATTTTAGGTCTTTTAAATTGTATTTCCATTTTACAAAATATCAGCGAACTGGTATTTTTTTACTCTTTATTATCATAATAGGATTGCAGTTGTTTTATCTGTTCTCTGATTTTAATGTTTCAGAACAAACAAATCCTGAAAAAGAAAAATGGCTTTCTTTACAATCTGAAATTGACAATGAAAAAGCGGTAAAGAAAAATACAAAACCAACGATTTTTTTGTTTAATCCAAATTTTATTTCTGATTATAAAGGATATAAACTTGGAATGACTGTACAAGAAATAGATCGTTTAATGGCATTTCGGAAACAAAATAAATTTGTAAATTCTGCAGAAGAGTTTCAGAAGGTAACAGGTATTTCGGATTCATTATTAAATAAAATTTCTCCTTTATTTAAATTTCCAAATTGGGTACAACATAAAACAGAGTTTAAATCGAATAAACCTGATTTTGTAAAAAAGGAATTTCCGAAAAAAGAAAAACTTCCTGTGTTAGATATCAATCAGGCAACTCAAGAAGATTTAATGAAGATATACGGAATAGGCGAAGGTTTGTCATCAAGAATATTAAAGCAAAAAGAAATTTTAGGTTGTTTTGTTTCAATGGAGCAAATGAAAGATATCTGGGGGCTTTCGCCTGAGGTTGTGAGCGAATTAAATAGTCATTTTAAAGCTATAATTCCTCCGACATTAAAGAAAATAAACGTAAACGATGCGTCTTTAAAAGAATTGGCTCAATTTTCTTATTTCAGATATGGATTGGCAAAACAAATTGTAACTTATAGAAGCATGAACGGAAATTTTGAAAATATTGAGGATTTAGCAAAAATTAAAGATTTTCCTGTTGAAAAAGCAAAAATAATTAGTTTATATTTGGAGTTCTAAAAGAAACTAACTCATGAACTTTGATTACAACGAAACACAACTAATGATTGCTCAGTCTATAAAAGACTTTGCAGAAAAAAATATTAGACCTTATATAATGGAATGGGATGAAGCACAAATTTTTCCAATTCCATTGTTCAAGCAACTTGGGGAGATGGGCTTCATGGGAGTTTTAGTACCAGAAGAATATGGAGGTTCAGGTTTAGGTTATCACGAATATGTGACAGTAGTAGAAGAAATTTCAAAAGTAGATCCTTCAATAGGATTATCGGTTGCAGCGCATAATTCGTTATGTACCAATCATATTTTAACTTTTGGAAACGAAGAGCAAAAGAAAAAATGGTTGCCAAAATTAGCAACTGCAGAATATATTGGTGCTTGGGGTTTAACAGAACACAATACAGGATCTGATGCGGGAGGAATGAATACAACTGCAGTAAAAGATGGAGATCACTGGATTGTAAATGGAGCAAAAAACTTTATAACACATGCAATTTCAGGAGATATTGCCGTTGTGGTAGTTCGTACCGGCGAAAAAGGAGATTCTAAAGGAATGACTGCTTTTGTTTTTGAAAAAGGAATGAAAGGCTTTTCGTCAGGAAAAAAAGAAAACAAACTTGGAATGCGTGCCAGTGAAACTGCAGAATTGGTTTTTGATAATTGTCGTGTTCCCGATGCAAATAGACTAGGTGAAGTTGGTCAAGGTTTTGTTCAGGCAATGAAAATTCTTGATGGCGGAAGAATCTCTATTGGTGCTTTGTCCTTAGGAATTGCAAAAGGAGCATATGAGGCTGCATTAAAATATTCAAAAGAAAGACATCAGTTTGGTCAGCCTATAAGTAATTTTCAGGGAATTTCTTTTAAACTCGCAGATATGGCAACAGAAATCGAAGCTTCGGAATTATTGCTTCAAAAGGCTGCTTTTTTAAAACAACAGCATAAAGAGGTTACAACAGCAGGAGCTATGGCAAAAATGTATGCTTCAGAAGCTTGTGTCAAAATTGCTAATGATGCTGTCCAAATTCACGGAGGTTATGGTTATACAAAAGATTTTCCTGTAGAAAAGTTTTACCGAGATTCTAAACTTTGTACCATAGGAGAAGGAACAACTGAAATTCAAAAGGTTGTTATTTCTAGAAATTTATTAAAAAGATAGTAATATTTTGGGCGTGCCCTTAAAAACAAAAGCCATTTAGCAGGTGCAGAGTGGCTTTTGTTTTTAAGGTCGGGCTTTTCACTGCAATCTTTTTGTTTTTAAAGAAAAAACAAAAAGGATTTCCGTTGCAATCCCTCACGCATACAGGTAAAATGGAGTTTATGGAAAATAATTTAATATTTATAGCTTATAATTAATAATTAATTTTTACTTTTGCAGCCTTAACGAGAGGAGGTGTCTATATTATGTTAATTATACCAATTAAAGACGGAGAAAATATCGATAGAGCATTAAAGCGCTATAAAAGAAAATTTGATAAAACAGGAACTGTTCGTCAATTAAGAGCACGTACTGCTTTTATTAAGCCTTCTGTTATCAAAAGAGCTCAAATTCAAAAAGCTGCTTACATTCAAGGTTTGAAAGATAGCTTAGAAAGTTAATATTTAGCTTTTCAAAAATAATTACCGTTAGTGATCAAAATGTTTTAATTTTGATTCTAACGGTTTTTTTGTGCTTATAATAGTCGGTTTTTAATTTGTATGAAAACAAATAAAGAAAGTTTTAAGGATTATCTTTTGTTGGAGAAAAAATATTCTCCTCATACTGTGCAGGCGTATTTGAAAGATGTGGAAGCTTTTGAGGTTTTTGTTAAAGAAGAGTTTGAGCAGGATAGTATTGACTTGGTTAATTATGGTCAAGTTAGAAGTTGGATTGTTGCCTTGGTAGATCAAAATGTTTCGAATGTTACGGTAAATCGGAAAATGGCTTCTTTGAAGGCTTTTTATAAGTTTCTTTTAAAGTCAAAACAAATTGAGGTTAATCCGATGCTGAAGCATAAATCTTTAAAAATGCCAAAAGTGGTTCAGGTTCCTTTTTCTGAGAAAGAATTGAGTGATTTGTTGACTGAAATGGAGCTTCCAGTTGGTTTTGAAGAAATTCGGGATAAGTTGATTGTAGAGATGTTTTATGTGACTGGAATGCGTCGTGCGGAGTTGATTCATTTAATGATTAAAAATGTGGATCTTTCATCTGGTGTTGTAAAGGTTTTAGGAAAAAGAAATAAAGAGCGTATCGTTCCGATTCTTCCAATTATAACAGATCAAATCAGGTTGTATATAAAGGAACGCGAGGATTTGAGTGATGTTGTTGATTCTGACTATTTTTTTCTTTCAAAGAAAGGGTTAAAATTGAGCGAATCTTTTGTTTATCGTTTAATAAATTCATACTTTAGTAGGGTCTCAGAAAAGGTTAAAAAAAGTCCGCATGTGCTTCGGCATACTTTTGCAACTCACTTGTTGAATAACGGGGCAGATTTGAATTCAGTTAAAGAGTTATTAGGGCATTCTAGTTTGGCGTCTACGCAAGTTTATACTCATAATAGTTTGGCGGAGCTTAAAAAAGTGTATAAAGGAGCGCATCCTAGAAATAAGTAATGATTCTAAAATGTTAATCCTAAAATTTTTATTATGAAGGTAGATGTTCATGCAGTTAATTTTACTGTCGACAGAAAATTGGTCGATTTTATCCAAGAAAGAATGGGTAAGCTGGAAAAATACTACGATCGAGTGGTTTCATCAGATGTTTTTTTAAAAGTTGAAAGAACAAGTGATAAAGAGAATAAGGTGGTGGAGATAAAGATTAATGTTCCTGGTGATGATTTTCTGGTGAAAAAACAGTGTAAAACTTTTGAAGAAGCGGTTGAGCTTTCGGCAGAATCGTTAGAACGTTTGCTTGTAAAAAGGAAAGAAAAAATAAGAGCGCATATATAATTGAAATTTTTTTCAAAAAATGTTTTGATTAAAAGATAAAATAGCTACATTTGCAGTCCGTTAGAAATAGCGGACTTTTTTAATGTATTCGCCGATGTAGCTCAGCTGGCTAGAGCAGCTGATTTGTAATCAGCAGGTCGTGGGTTCGAGTCCCTCTATCGGCTCAAAATATTTCAAATGCGATTTGAAATTGGTTCTTTAAAATAATGGAATTTTAAAAATTAGGGGAGATACTCAAGCGGCCAACGAGGGCAGACTGTAAATCTGCTGTGTGAACTTCGCAGGTTCGAATCCTGCTCTCCCCACTAAAAAGAAGTTAAGGTTTTGGGTTGTAGGTTTTAGATTAATAAAATCTAAAATTTGAAATCTGAATTCTAAAATCAGAACTCTCTGCCGGTGTAGCTCAGGGGTAGAGTGCTTCCTTGGTAAGGAAGAGGTCTCGGGTTCAAATCCCGACATTGGCTCAAGTAAGTAGGAAATTGAAAATTAATATATAACTAAGATTAAAAATTAAGTAAAATGGCAAAGGAGAATTTTAATCGTTCCAAACCGCACTTAAACATAGGTACAATTGGACACGTAGATCACGGAAAAACTACATTAACTGCTGCAATTACTAAAGTATTGTCAGATGCTGGTTACTGTCAAGCAAAATCGTTTGATCAAATCGATAACGCTCCAGAGGAGAAAGAAAGAGGTATTACTATTAATACATCACACGTTGAGTACGAAACTGCTAACCGTCACTACGCTCACGTTGACTGTCCAGGTCACGCGGATTACGTTAAGAACATGGTTACTGGTGCTGCTCAGATGGACGGTGCTATCTTAGTAGTTGCTGCTACAGATGGTCCAATGCCACAAACTCGTGAGCACATCCTTTTAGGACGTCAGGTAGGTATTCCAAGAATCGTTGTTTTCATGAACAAAGTGGATATGGTTGATGATGCTGAGTTATTAGAGCTTGTTGAAATGGAAATTAGAGATTTATTATCTTTCTACGAATATGATGGAGATAATGGTCCTGTAGTTCAAGGTTCTGCTTTAGGAGGATTAAACAATGATCCAAACTGGGTACCTAAAATTATCGAATTAATGGAAGCTGTTGATGCTTGGATCGAAGAGCCAGTACGTGACGTTGCTAAACCATTCTTGATGCCAGTTGAGGACGTATTTACAATTACAGGTCGTGGAACTGTTGCTACAGGTCGTATCGAAACTGGAGTTGCTAACACTGGAGATCCTGTTGAAATCATCGGTATGGGAGCTGAAAAATTAACTTCTACTATTACAGGAGTTGAGATGTTCCGTAAAATCCTTGATAGAGGTGAAGCTGGAGATAACGTAGGTTTATTGTTAAGAGGTATTGATAAAGCTGATATCAAAAGAGGTATGGTTATTATTAAGCCAGGTTCAGTAAAACCACACTCTAAATTCAAAGCTGAGGTTTATATCTTGAAAAAAGAAGAAGGTGGACGTCACACTCCATTCCACAATAACTACCGTCCACAGTTCTACGTACGTACAACTGACGTAACAGGAGTTATTTCTTTACCAGCAGGTGTAGAGATGGTAATGCCAGGTGATAACTTAACTATCGAGGTTGCTTTATTAAGCCCAATCGCTATGAACGTAGGTTTACGTTTCGCTATCCGTGAGGGTGGTAGAACAGTTGGTGCTGGTCAGGTTACTGAAATCGTAGAGTAATTCTATTAAAATAAAAGAGAAGCCAGTGATTATTTTTTAATCACTGGCTTTAATTACGGGCGTAGTTCAAGGGTAGAATAGCGGTCTCCAAAACCGTTGATGGGGGTTCGAATCCCTCCGCCCGTGCAATAAAAAATATATCAAATGACAAAAGTTACTAATTATTTATCAGAGGCTTTCGAAGAGTTAAAGTCAAATGTTACTTGGCCAGCTTGGGCTGAAGTACAAAAATTAACAATTGTTGTGGCTGTATTTTCGATCTTATTCGCTTTGGCAACTTGGGGAGTAGACGAATTTTTTGCAAAAGCTTTGGCTGGATTTTTTAACTGGTTAAAAGGATAATTTTTTTTGTGATGGCAGATAATAATGTGAAAAAATGGTACGTAGTTAGAGCAGTAAGTGGTCAAGAGAATAAAGTGAAAGCTTATATCGAGACTGAGATTGCTAGATTAGGTATGGAGGATTATGTTTCTCAAGTTTTAGTTCCTACTGAAAAAGTAGTTACCGTAAAAGATGGGAAAAAATCATCTAAGGATAAAGTTTATTTTCCTGGATATGTTATGATCGAAGCTAACTTGGTTGGTGAGATTCCTCATATTATTAAGTCAATTACTAGTGTTATTGGATTTTTAGGAGAAACTAAAGGCGGAGAACCTGTTCCTTTAAGACTATCTGAAGTAAACCGTATGTTAGGTAAGGTAGATGAGTTGGCTGTAAATACAGATACACGTTCTATTCCTTTTAGTGTTGGTGAAACGGTTAAGGTTATTGATGGACCTTTCAATGGATTTAATGGATCTGTTGAGAAAATCAATGAAGAGAAGCGTAAACTTGAGGTAATGGTTAAGATTTTCGGAAGAAAGACTCCATTAGAATTAAGCTTTATGCAAGTAGAAAAAGTATAATTTTTTGTTACACTATAATAAACCATTGTAATCGCTTCCATTGATTACAGTGTTAAATTTTTTAAAAATGGCTAAAGAAATTAGTAAGGTAGTTAAACTACAAGTTAAGGGAGGTGCTGCGAACCCGTCGCCACCGGTTGGACCTGCTTTAGGAGCTGCTGGGGTTAACATCATGGAGTTCTGTAAGCAATTTAATGCTAGAACTCAGGATAAACCTGGCAAAATTTGTCCAGTGCAAATCACTGTGTACAAAGACAAATCATTTGATTTTGTTGTTAAGACTCCTCCAGCAGCAGTTCAGTTAATGGAAGCTGCAAAGCTAAAATCTGGTTCTGGTGAGCCTAATCGTAAAAAAGTAGCTAGCGTTACTTGGGAACAAATTAGAACTATTGCTGAAGACAAAATGCCAGACTTAAACGCTTTCACAATTGAGAAAGCTATGAGTATGGTTGCTGGAACAGCTAGATCTATGGGTATAACTGTATCAGGAGATGCTCCTTTTTAATTAAGAAAAAGAAATGGCAAAATTAACAAAAAAGCAAAAAGAGGCTGCTTCAAAAATTGAAAAGAACAAATTATACTCTTTAAAAGATGCTGCTGCATTAATTAAAGTTGTTGCTTCTGCAAAATTTGATGAGTCTGTTGATATCGCAGTTCGTTTGGGTGTTGATCCAAGAAAAGCGAATCAAATGGTTAGAGGTGTAGTTACTTTACCTCACGGAACAGGAAAAGACGTTAAAGTATTAGCATTGGTTACTCCAGATAAAGAAGCTGAAGCAAGAGAGGCTGGAGCAGATCACGTTGGTCTTGACGATTACTTACAAAAGATTAAAGACGGTTGGACAGATGTTGATGTAATCATTACTATGCCTGCAGTTATGGGTAAATTAGGTCCATTAGGTCGTATTTTAGGACCTAGAGGTTTAATGCCAAACCCTAAAACAGGTACTGTAACTATGGATGTTGCTAAAGCTGTTCAAGAAGTTAAAGCTGGTAAAATTGACTTTAAAGTTGATAAAACTGGTATCGTTCACGCTGGTATTGGTAAAGTTTCTTTCGGAGCTGAGCAAATCGTTGAGAACGCACACGAAATTATTCAAACATTAATAAAACTTAAACCAACTGCTGCTAAAGGTACATACATTAAAGGTATTCACCTTACAAGCACAATGAGTCCTGCTATCGCATTAGACCCAAAAGCAGTATAATTGGTAGTTAAAAATTTTTAGTATGACTAGAGAAGAAAAATCAATCGCGATTGAAAATTTAACTGCGCAGTTAGCTGGTACAAATATCATTTACATTTCTGATATTTCTGGTTTAAACGCAGAGACAACTTCAAGCTTACGTAGAGCTTGTTTCAAAGCAGGTATCAAATTAGAGGTTGTTAAAAACACTTTGCTTGCAAAAGCAATGGAAGCTTCTTCTAATGATTATGGTGACTTACCTACAGTTTTATCAGGTAACAGTGCTATATTTATTTCTGATGTTGCTAACGCACCTGGAAAAATTATTAAAGATTTCCGTAAGAAATCTGATAAACCAGTTTTAAAAGGAGCTTACATCAACTCTGAAGTATATATTGGAGATAACCAATTAGATGCATTGGCTACTATTAAATCTAAAGAAGAGCTTATTGGAGAAATCATTGGATTATTACAATCTCCAGCTCAAAGAATTATTTCTGCTTTACAAAACAAATTCGCTGGAAGCGAAGAAGCAGCAGAGTAATACATGTGAGGGAGCTTGCTTCCTCGCTGCTTAATTAGCGCACAATAAATAAATTATATTTTTACAAATCATTTTAAACGATAGAAAAAATGGCAGATTTGAAACAATTCGCAGAACAATTAGTTAACTTAACAGTTAAAGAAGTTAACGAATTAGCAACAATATTAAAAGACGAGTACGGAATCGAGCCTGCTGCTGCTGCTGTAGTAGTTGCTGCTGGTGGAGGAGATGGTGCTGCTGAAGAAGCACAAACTGAATTTACAGTTGTATTAAAAGAGGCTGGAGCTTCTAAATTAGCTGTTGTAAAATTAGTTAAAGAATTAACTGGTTTAGGTCTTAAAGAAGCTAAAGACGTAGTTGACGGTGCTCCTTCTAACGTTAAAGAAGGTGTTTCTAAAGAAGAGGCTGAAGGTCTTAAGAAAGCTTTAGAAGAGGCTGGAGCTGTAGTTGAGCTTAAATAATTAAACTCAGTTTAAGAACTAGGTTTAGGTCTTGAGTTAACACTCAAAGGCCTAAACCATTTTTCGTATAATAAAATATATATTAAATTTTATTATCCCATAGTTTAAAATACGAAAAAGTTTTTGATCAATACGAAGAAAGAAAATTAGAATTAATTTTTAAAGATGTATTGATTATAATAAGAAAGTATAGATTAAACAGTGTGTTTTTACACAAAACAAATTACTTTTTTTTAATCAAAATTTTGTCCATTGATGATAACAAATCAGACTGAAAGATTGAATTTTGCCTCTACAAAAAATATCCCTGACTATCCGGACTTCTTGGATGTACAGGTTAAATCTTTTAAAGATTTCTTTCAATTAGAAACGAAATCTGACGAAAGAGGCAACGAAGGGTTATACAATACCTTCATGGAAAACTTTCCAATTACAGATACGAGAAACAACTTCGTATTGGAGTTCCTAGATTATTTTGTTGACCCACCACGTTATACAATTCAAGAATGTATAGAGAGAGGTCTTACGTATAGTGTGCCTTTAAAAGCTAGGTTAAAACTATACTGTACAGATCCAGAACACGAAGATTTTGAAACAATTGTACAAGATGTTTATCTTGGAACAATTCCTTACATGACTCCAAGTGGTACTTTTGTAATCAATGGTGCCGAGCGTGTTGTAGTATCTCAATTACACCGTTCTCCAGGGGTTTTCTTTGGACAATCATTCCATGCAAATGGAACTAAACTTTATTCTGCGAGAGTAATTCCTTTTAAAGGTTCTTGGATAGAGTTCTCTACAGATATCAACAGCGTAATGTACGCTTATATCGATAGAAAGAAAAAATTACCTGTAACAACTTTATTCCGTGCTATCGGATTCGAAAGAGATAAAGATATCTTAGAGATTTTCGACTTAGCGGAAGAAATTAAAGTTTCTAAAACAGGAATTAAAAAATATATTGGAAGAAGACTTGCTGCGCGTGTTTTGAATACATGGCACGAGGATTTCGTAGATGAGGATACTGGAGAGGTAGTTTCTATCGAGCGTAACGAAATCATCCTTGATCGTGACACTATTATCGACAAAGATAATGTTGAAGAGATCATCGATTCTAACGTAAAATCTATTTTGTTACACAAAGAGGATAATAACCAAGCAGATTATGCTATTATCCACAACACGTTACAAAAAGATCCAACTAACTCTGAAAAAGAAGCTGTAGAGCACATTTACCGTCAGTTGCGTAACGCTGAACCGCCTGATGAGGAAACTGCTCGTGGTATTATAGATAAATTGTTCTTCTCTGACCAACGTTACAACTTAGGTGAAGTAGGTCGTTACAGAATGAACAAAAAGTTAGATTTAGATATCCCTATGGATAAGCAAGTGCTTACTAAAGAGGATATCATTACAATCGTAAAATATTTGATCGAATTGATCAACTCTAAAGCAGAGATTGATGATATTGATCACTTATCAAATCGTCGTGTTAGAACAGTTGGTGAACAATTGTCTCAACAATTCGGTGTTGGTTTAGCACGTATGGCTAGAACTATTCGTGAGAGAATGAACGTTAGAGATAACGAGGTGTTTACACCAATTGATTTGATTAATGCTAAAACATTATCATCAGTTATCAACTCTTTCTTTGGTACTAACCAGTTATCTCAATTTATGGATCAAACGAATCCATTAGCTGAGATTACACACAAAAGAAGACTTTCTGCACTTGGGCCTGGTGGACTTTCGAGAGAGAGAGCTGGTTTCGAGGTTCGTGACGTTCACTATACTCACTATGGTCGTTTATGTCCGATTGAAACTCCTGAGGGACCAAACATTGGTTTGATTTCATCTCTTGGTGTTTATGCAAAAGTAAACGGAATGGGATTCATTGAAACTCCATACCGTAAAGTAACTAATGGTGTAGTTGATTTAGAAAGTACTCCAATTTACTTAAGTGCTGAAGAAGAAGAAGGAAAAATGATTGCTCAGGCAAACATTGAAATGGATGAAACTGGTAAAATTACAGCTAGCAATGTTATTGCTCGTGAGGAAGGGGACTTCCCAGTTGTTGAGCCAAATGTAGTTCATTATACAGACGTTGCTCCTAACCAGATTGCTTCGATTTCTGCATCTTTGATTCCTTTCTTGGAGCATGATGATGCGAACCGTGCGTTGATGGGATCAAACATGATGCGTCAGGCAGTTCCTTTGATCCGTCCTGAAGCACCGATTGTTGGTACAGGTTTAGAGCGTCAGGTAGCTTCAGATTCTAGAGTGTTAATCAATGCTGAAGGGCATGGTACTGTAGAATACGTAGATGCTAACATCATTACTATTAAATACGATCGTACAGAAGACGAGAGAATGGTAAGTTTTGATGCTGATGAGAAAACGTACAATTTAATTAAATTTAGAAAAACCAATCAAGGTACAAGTATCAACTTGAAACCAATCGTAAGAAGAGGTGATAGAGTTGTTCCTGGACAAGTATTGTCTGAAGGATATGCTACTCAAAATGGAGAATTAGCTTTAGGTAGAAACTTAAAAGTTGCGTTCATGCCATGGAAAGGGTACAACTTCGAGGATGCGATTGTAATTTCTGAGAAAGTAGTTCGTGATGATATCTTTACATCTATCCACGTTGATGATTATTCATTAGAGGTTAGAGATACGAAGTTAGGAAACGAAGAGTTAACAAACGATATTCCTAACGTTTCTGAAGAAGCTACTAAAGA
Source organism: Flavobacterium sp. (assembly GCF_036405015.1). Taxonomy (GTDB): domain Bacteria; phylum Bacteroidota; class Bacteroidia; order Flavobacteriales; family Flavobacteriaceae; genus Flavobacterium. The sequence goes on from NZ_DASWYK010000187.1 coordinate 56,149, forward strand.
TTTAGATGAAAACGGTATGATCAGAATTGGAGCAGAGGTTAAGCCTGGCGACATTTTGATCGGAAAAATTACACCAAAAGGAGAATCAGATCCAACTCCAGAGGAGAAATTGCTTCGTGCAATCTTCGGGGATAAAGCTGGTGATGTAAAAGATGCTTCATTAAAAGCTTCTCCATCTTTACATGGTGTAGTTCTTGATAAAAAATTATTTGCAAGAGCTGTAAAAGATAAACGTAAACGTACTCAAGATAAAGATGCTTTAGGGGCTTTAGAAATGGAGTTTGAAACTAAATTTGTTGAATTAAAAGACAGATTAGTTGAAAAATTATTCTTGATCGTTAACGGAAAAACATCTCAAGGTGTAATGAATGATTTGGGTGAAGAAGTTTTACCAAAAGGTAAAAAATATACTCAAAAAATGCTTTACGCAGTAGAAGATTTCGCTCACTTAAGCAAAGGTCAATGGGTTGCTGATGATGCTACTAATAAAATGGTTAATGATTTGATTCATAACTATAAAATTAAGCTAAACGACTTACAAGGATCTTTAAGAAGAGAGAAATTCACTATTACAGTTGGAGATGAATTACCATCTGGAATCTTGAAATTAGCTAAGATTTATATTGCTAAGAAACGTAAGTTGAAAGTAGGAGATAAAATGGCAGGACGTCACGGTAACAAAGGTATTGTTGCTAGAATCGTTCGTCATGAAGATATGCCTTTCCTTGAAGACGGAACGCCAGTTGATATCGTGTTGAACCCACTTGGGGTACCTTCGCGTATGAACATTGGTCAGATTTATGAGACTGTATTAGGTTGGGCTGGTATGAACTTGGGTAGAAAATTTGCTACTCCAATTTTTGACGGTGCTTCTCTAGACGAGATCAACGCTTTGACTGATGAGGCTAACGTACCACGTTTTGGACATACTTATCTATTTGATGGTGGAACTGGTGAGCGTTTTGCACAAAAAGCGACTGTGGGTGTAATTTACATGCTTAAATTAGGACACATGGTTGATGATAAGATGCACGCACGTTCTATCGGACCATACTCATTGATTACGCAACAGCCACTTGGAGGTAAAGCTCAATTTGGAGGTCAGCGTTTTGGAGAGATGGAGGTTTGGGCACTTGAGGCTTATGGAGCTTCTAGTACACTACGTGAAATCTTAACTGTTAAGTCTGATGACGTTATTGGTAGAGCTAAAACTTACGAAGCTATCGTTAAGGGGGAAACTATGCCAGAACCAGGTTTACCAGAATCATTCAATGTATTAATGCACGAATTGAAAGGTCTAGGATTAGATCTTCGTTTGGAAGAATAATAAAAGTTTTCAGTTACAGTCTCAGTATTCAGTTTAGCACTGAAAACTGGGACTGACGCTGTTACAAAATGTTACAAGTTTTTAAAGATTTATACCCGTAACCCGTTCCGATTTTTTATAACAATGCGAGGCATTTTATAACTAGCGCTTCAAACAAGAGTTTGAAGTTTAGAGAAGTAACCCGAGGTAGTAGCTGAATGATTAACTCTTTACTTTTAAAGAGTAGATTATAAATCTAAATTCAATTTTTTAATTGCAAATAAATCAATAGTAAAAACTATGATGAATAACAGAAACAATAAAGATAAGAATCCAGTAAAAAGATTTAACAAAATTTCTATTGGATTGGCTTCACCAGAATCTATCTTGAAAGAATCAAGAGGAGAGGTTTTAAAGCCAGAAACAATTAACTATAGAACTCACAAACCAGAGCGTGACGGACTTTTCTGCGAAAGAATCTTCGGACCAGTAAAAGATTTCGAATGTGCTTGTGGTAAGTATAAAAGAATTCGTTACAAAGGTATCATCTGCGACCGTTGTGGTGTTGAAGTTACAGAGAAAAAAGTACGTCGTGATAGAGTAGGACACATCAACCTTGTTGTGCCAATCGCTCACATCTGGTACTTCCGTTCTCTTCCAAACAAAATTGGTTATATCCTTGGTCTTCCATCTAAGAAATTAGATATGATTATTTACTACGAAAGATACGTAGTGATCCAAGCAGGTATTGCTAAAAATGCAGATGGAGAATCATTACAAAGATTAGATTTCTTAACTGAAGAAGAATACCTAAACATTTTAGATACTCTTCCACAAGAAAACCAATATTTAGATGATTTAGATCCTAATAAATTTGTTGCCAAAATGGGAGCAGAGTGTATTATGGATTTATTAGCTCGTATTGACCTAGATGCTTTATCTTATGAATTAAGACACAGCGCTAACAACGAGACATCTAAACAAAGAAAAACTGAGGCTTTAAAAAGATTACAAGTTGTTGAGTCTTTCCGTGAGTCTAACGAAAACCGCGAAAACCGTCCTGAATGGATGATTATGAAAGTGGTTCCAGTTATTCCACCAGAATTACGTCCGCTTGTACCACTTGATGGAGGTCGTTTTGCAACTTCAGATTTGAACGATTTATATCGTCGTGTAATCATCCGTAACAACCGTTTGAAAAGATTAATGGAGATTAAAGCTCCAGAAGTTATCTTAAGAAACGAGAAACGTATGTTACAAGAATCTGTAGATTCATTATTCGATAACACACGTAAAGCTTCTGCTGTTAAAACAGAATCTAATAGACCATTAAAATCTTTATCAGATTCATTAAAAGGTAAACAAGGTCGTTTCCGTCAAAACTTATTAGGAAAACGTGTAGATTATTCTGCTCGTTCAGTAATTGTTGTTGGACCAGAAATGAAATTGTTCGAATGTGGTCTTCCAAAAGATATGGCTGCTGAACTATACAAACCATTCGTTATTCGTAAGTTAATCGAAAGAGGAATTGTTAAAACAGTGAAGTCGGCTAAGAAAATTATTGACAAAAAAGAGCCAGTTGTATGGGATATCCTTGAAAACGTAATTAAAGGTCACCCAGTATTACTAAACCGTGCTCCTACGTTACACAGATTGGGTATTCAAGCCTTCCAACCTAAGTTAATTGAAGGAAAAGCAATCCAATTACACCCATTAGTATGTACGGCATTCAACGCCGATTTCGATGGTGACCAGATGGCGGTTCACTTACCATTAGGACCAGAAGCTATTTTAGAAGCACAATTATTAATGTTGGCTTCTCACAATATCTTGAATCCTGCAAATGGTGCTCCAATTACAGTACCTTCTCAAGACATGGTACTTGGTCTTTACTATATGACCAAAGAGCGTTTGTCTACTCCAGAAATGAAAATTTTAGGAGAAGGTTTAACTTTCTATTCTGCTGAAGAAGTAAATATTGCTTTGAATGAAGGAAAATTAGAATTGAATGCTAGAGTGAAAATTAGAGCAAGAGATTTTAATGAAGAAGGTGAATTAGTTTATAAAATTATTCAAACTACAGCCGGTAGAGTATTATTTAATGAAGTAGTACCTGAAGCTGCAGGATATATTAATGAGGTATTAACTAAGAAATCACTTCGTGATATTATTGGTAAAATCTTAGCGGTTACTGACGTTCCTACAACAGCAGCTTTCTTGGATAACATGAAAGATATGGGGTATAAGTTTGCATTCCGTGGAGGATTATCTTTCTCATTAGGTGATATTAGAATTCCTGAACAAAAAACTCAGTTAATTGCTGATGCTCGTGAGCAAGTAGATGGAATTTCGATGAACTATAGTATGGGTCTTATTACCAATAATGAACGTTACAATCAAGTTATTGATATCTGGACTTCTGCTAATGCTCAATTAACAGAGTTAGCAATGAAAAATATCCGTGAAGACCAACAAGGTTTCAACTCGGTATACATGATGCTTGATTCTGGAGCAAGGGGTTCTAAAGAACAGATTCGTCAGTTAACTGGTATGCGTGGTTTGATGGCTAAGCCTAAAAAATCAACTGCTGGTGGTGGTGAAATTATTGAAAACCCGATTTTGTCTAACTTTAAGGAAGGTCTTTCGATTCTTGAGTACTTTATTTCTACTCACGGTGCCCGTAAAGGTCTTGCGGATACGGCTCTTAAAACTGCCGATGCAGGTTACTTAACTCGTAGATTACATGATGTATCTCAAGATGTTATTGTAAACTCTGTAGATTGTGGTACATTAAGAGGAATTGTGGTTTCTCCTTTGAAGAAAAATGAGGAAATTGTTGAATCATTAGGAGAAAGAATCTTAGGACGTGTAGCGTTACAAAATGTAATTAATCCTCTTGACAATGAAATTTTAATTTATGCTGGAGAACAAATTACAGAAGCTGATGTTAAGAAGATTGAAGCATCTCCAATTGAAAAAGTAGAAGTACGTTCGCCATTAACATGTGAAGCTACAAAAGGTATTTGTGCGAAATGTTATGGTAGAAACTTAGCTACTGGTAAGATGACTCAGAAAGGTGAAGCAGTTGGAGTTATTGCAGCGCAATCAATTGGTGAGCCAGGTA
>NZ_DASWYK010000188.1:0-34998 GCF_036405015.1 Flavobacterium sp.
ATATAGAATCAATTGTTTGGCTTTGTTTTTTGTTGATCCCATTTACATTTAAGTAAAACGATTGGGCAAAACAGCCTGAAGTGATTAAGAAAATGAATATGTTAAGTAATTGTTTCAAAAAGCAATTGTTTGTTGGTTAAATGTAAAGCAAATATCCAATGTTTCTTTGTGAAATCATAGATATAAATAATGTTGTTGAAAATTAATGATTTAACGTTTGTATAGTGAAAAATATTTTATACATTTGCAACCCCGTAAAAAGCGGGAATTTAATAAACATAATAATTTTTAGTATTAATTATGCCAACAATTCAACAATTAGTAAGAACAGGAAGAACTCAGATCACTAAGAAGAGTAAATCGGTTGCTTTAGATTCTTGTCCTCAAAGAAGAGGGGTTTGTACGCGTGTTTACACTACTACACCAAAAAAACCAAACTCTGCAATGCGTAAAGTTGCGCGTGTGCGTTTGACAAATGGTAATGAGGTGAATGCTTACATCCCAGGAGAAGGACACAATCTACAAGAGCACTCGATAGTATTAGTGCGAGGTGGAAGGGTAAAAGATTTACCAGGTGTTAGATATCACATCGTTCGTGGAGCGCTTGATACGTCAGGTGTTGCAGGAAGAACGCAAAGAAGATCTAAGTACGGTGCTAAACGCCCAAAAGAAGCAAAAAAGTAATTTAAAAACTTTTAAGAAAAAGACATGAGAAAAAGAGCGGCAAAGAAAAGACCACTTTTACCGGATCCAAGGTTTAATGACCAATTAGTGACACGTTTTGTGAACAACTTAATGTGGGATGGTAAGAAATCTACAGCTTTTAAAGTATTTTATGATGCTATTGATATCATTGAAACTAAAAAGCAAAATGATGAGAAAACTTCATTAGAGATCTGGAAAGATGCTTTAACAAACGTTATGCCTCACGTAGAAGTACGTAGCCGTAGAGTTGGTGGAGCTACATTCCAAATCCCAATGCAAATTCGTCCAGACAGAAAAATTTCTATGGCAATGAAGTGGTTAATACTTTATTCAAGAAGAAGAAATGAAAAATCTATGGCACAACGTTTAGCTTCTGAGTGTTTAGCAGCTGCTAAAGAAGAAGGTGCTGCAGTTAAGAAAAGAATGGATACTCACAAAATGGCAGAAGCTAATAAAGCATTCTCTCACTTTAGATTTTAATTCGTAAAGAAATGGCTAGAGATTTAAAATATACAAGAAATATCGGAATCGCTGCTCACATTGATGCTGGTAAAACAACAACAACTGAGCGTATTCTTTTTTATACTGGAAAATCACACAAAATTGGTGAGGTGCACGATGGTGCTGCAACAATGGACTGGATGGCTCAAGAGCAAGAAAGAGGTATTACAATTACTTCTGCTGCTACAACTTGTACTTGGAACTTTCCAACTGTACAAGGTAAAGTTATCCCAGAATCATTACCATACCACTTTAATATTATTGATACTCCTGGGCACGTTGACTTTACTGTAGAGGTAAACCGTTCTTTACGTGTACTTGATGGTTTAGTTTTCTTATTTAGTGCTGTTGATGGTGTTGAGCCACAATCGGAAACTAACTGGAGACTTGCTGATCAATATAGAGTTCCTCGTATGGGATTCGTAAACAAAATGGACCGTCAAGGTGCTAACTTTTTAGCTGTATGCGGACAGGTTAAAGATATGTTGAAATCGAATGCGGTTGCAATTACTTTGCCTATTGGTGATGAAGCAGATTTCAAAGGTATTGTTGACTTAGTTAAAAATCAAGCTATCGTATGGCATGATGAAACTCAGGGAGCTACTTTTGACGTTGTAGATATCCCAGCTGATATGGTTGATGATGTTAAGCATTACCGTTCTATTCTTATCGAAGAGATTGCAACTTATGATGAAAATCTTTTGGATAAGTACATGGAAGATGAAAATTCTATTACTGAGGAAGAAATCAACAATGCTTTAAGAGCAGCTACTATTGATATGGCAATCATTCCTATGCTTGCTGGTTCTTCTTTCAAAAACAAAGGTGTTCAGTTTATGTTGGATGCAGTTTGTAAATATTTACCATCTCCATTAGATAAAGAAGGTATTGAAGGAATTCACCCTGATGATGCTGAATTATTAGAAGAAGATCAAACTAAAATCTTACGTAGACCAGATGTAAAAGAGCCGTTTGCTGCTTTAGCATTTAAAATTGCTACTGACCCATTCGTAGGTCGTTTAGCTTTCTTCCGTGCTTATTCTGGACGTTTAGATGCTGGTTCTTATGTTTTAAATACTCGTTCTGGTAACAAAGAGAGAATCTCTCGTATTTACCAAATGCACGCTAATAAACAAAATCCAATCGAATTTATTGAGGCTGGAGATATTGGGGCTGCTGTAGGATTTAAAGATATCAAAACTGGAGATACTCTATCTGACGAAAAGAATCCAATTATCTTGGAATCTATGAAATTCCCAGAGCCAGTAATCGGTATTGCTATTGAACCTAAAACTAAAGCTGACGTTGATAAAATGGGTATGGCTTTGGCTAAATTAGCTGAAGAGGATCCAACGTTTACTGTGAGAACTGATGAGGCTTCAGGTCAAACTATTATTTCTGGTATGGGTGAGCTTCACTTAGATATCTTAGTTGATCGTATGAAACGAGAGTTTAAAGTAGAGGTTAACCAAGGTGAGCCACAAGTAGAATACAAAGAGGCGTTTACTAAATCTGCTCAACATAGAGAAACTTACAAGAAACAATCTGGAGGTCGTGGTAAATTCGGTGATATCGTATTTAGAATCGAGCCTGCTGATGAAGTTGATGGTAAAGTTCCTGTAGGATTACAGTTTGTTAATGAGGTAAAAGGTGGTAACGTTCCTAAAGAATATATCCCTGCTGTTGAAAAAGGTTTCCGTGAAGCTATGAAAACAGGTCCATTAGCTGGATACGCTGTTGATAGTTTGAAAGTAACTTTATTAGATGGATCTTTCCACCCTGTGGATTCTGATGCTCTTTCTTTTGAATTAGCTGCTAGAATGGGTTATAAAGAATCTGGACGTGCTGCTGGAGCTGTTATTCTTGAGCCAATCATGAAAATCGAAGTTATTACTCCTGAAGAAAACATGGGTGATATCGTAGGTGACTTGAACCGTCGTAGAGGTCAAGTTAATGACATGGGTGATAGAAATGGTGCTAAAACTATCAAAGCTGATGTGCCTTTATCAGAAATGTTTGGTTATGTAACTACATTAAGAACATTATCTTCTGGTAGAGCTACTTCAACAATGGAGTTCTCTCACTATGCAGAAACACCTTCTAATATTTCAGAAGAGGTAATCAAAAAAGCAAAAGGTAACGCTTAATTTTAAGAAAATGAGTCAAAAAATCAGAATAAAACTAAAATCTTACGATCACATGTTGGTAGATAAATCTGCTGAAAAGATCGTAAAAACAGTAAAAACTACTGGAGCGGTTGTAACAGGTCCAATTCCGTTGCCAACTCACAAAAAACTTTTCACTGTATTGCGTTCTCCGCACGTTAACAAAAAAGCGAGAGAGCAATTTGAGGTAATGTCATACAAGAGATTGATTGATATTTATTCATCTTCATCTAAAACTATTGATGCTTTAATGAAACTTGAATTGCCAAGTGGTGTTGAAGTAGAGATAAAAGTATAATTTTTTTATATTTTTTTTATATAAAAAGCGAGTCAGAAATGACTCGCTTTTTTTGTTTTAAAAGATTGATTTTGATTGTGTGATTTTGAATGGTTTAGGCTGAGGATTTTTTTTTGTGTTTTGTTATAAAATCCTTTGTTTTAAGGTGATGCGAAGGTTTTTCGTTGTTATTTTGTTAATAAATTGTTAGGTGTAAATTGTTTGTAAATTGAAAAAAGTGCTTTCGGAATTTGTGTTGAAAAGTTTGTTTTTAATGCTAATTTGATGCTTGGATTTTGATAATGAGCGATTTAATTTTTGTAACTGTTTGGTATATTCAATTTTAATAACTACTTTTGCACTCCCTGTTTGGAAATTTCTGTTATTTTCAAATTGAAGGGAATTTTAGTAATTAATAATTAATATTTATGTCTGGGTTAATTGGTAAGAAAATCGGCATGACTAGTATTTTCGATGAAAACGGGAAAAACATTCCTTGTACAGTAATCGAAGCTGGACCATGCGTTGTTACCCAAGTCAGAACCAACGAGGTTGACGGGTATGAAGCGTTGCAACTTGGTTTCGATGACAAAAACGAGAAACATTCTACTAAAGCTGCTTTAGGGCACTTTAAAAAAGCTGGAACTGTTGCTAAGAAAAAAGTCGTTGAATTCCAAGATTTCGCAACTGAACAAAAATTAGGAGATCTTATTGATGTTACTATTTTTGAAGAAGGAGAATTTGTAGATGTACAAGGTGTGTCTAAAGGTAAAGGTTTCCAAGGTGTTGTTAAACGTCACGGTTTTGGTGGGGTTGGACAAGCTACTCATGGTCAGCACAACCGTTTAAGAGCGCCAGGTTCTGTAGGAGCTTCTTCTTATCCATCTAGAGTATTCAAAGGAATGCGTATGGCTGGAAGAATGGGAGGAGAAAATGTAAAAGTTCAAAACCTTAGAGTTTTAAAAGTAGTTGCTGAAAAGAATCTACTTGTTGTTAAAGGATGTATTCCAGGGCACAAAAACTCTTACGTAATCATTCAGAAGTAATGGAAGTAAAAGTATTAGATTTCAACGGAAAAGATACTGGAAGAAAAGTTCAACTTTCTGATTCAGTATTCGCAATTGAGCCAAACAATCACGCTGTATATCTTGATGTTAAGCAATATCTTGCTAATCAAAGACAAGGTACTCACAAAGCTAAAGAAAGAGCTGAAGTAACTGGAAGTACACGTAAGATTAAAAAACAAAAAGGAACTGGTACTGCTCGTGCAGGAAGTGTTAAGAATCCTTTGTTTAAAGGTGGAGGAACAGTTTTCGGACCAAGACCAAGAAGTTATTCATTCAAATTGAATAAAAGCTTGAAAAGATTGGCTAGAAAATCAGCTTTCTCAATTAAAGCAAAAGAGTCAAACATTGTAGTTCTTGAAGACTTTAATTTTGAAGTGCCAAACACTAAAAATTTCATTAACGTTTTGAAAGCTTTAGGGTTAGAAAATAAAAAATCTCTATTCGTGTTGGGTGAGTCAAATAAAAATGTATATTTGTCGTCACGCAATTTGAAGGCTTCTAACGTCGTAACTAGCTCAGAATTAAGCACTTACGCAATATTAAACGCTAATAATTTAGTGCTTTTGGAAGGTTCTTTAGGGTTAATTGAAGAAAATTTAAGTAAATAATAGGAATATGAGCATCATTATCAGACCTATAGTAACGGAAAAAGTAACCAAAGAAAGTGAAGTTCTAAACCGCTTCGGATTCGTTGTTGACAAAAAAGCAAACAAAGTTGAAATTAAGAAAGCTGTTGAGGCTGCTTATGGAGTAACTATCGTTTCTGTTAACACAATGAATGTGAGACCAGATAGATCTACTAAATACACTAAAAGTGGTTTAATCAGTGGAAAGACAAATGCAATTAAAAAAGCAATTGTTCAAGTACAAGAAGGAGAAACAATTGATTTTTACAACAATATCTAAGATAGAAAAATGTCAGTAAGAAAATTAAAACCTATTACCCCAGGTCAGCGATTTAGAGTTGTGAATGGTTATGACGCCATTACAACTGATAAGCCGGAACGCTCTTTGATAGCGCCGATAAAAAACTCTGGAGGTAGAAATAGTCAAGGAAAGATGACCATGCGTTATACGGGTGGTGGTCACAAGCAGAGATATCGTATTATTGATTTCAAAAGAACTAAAGATGGAATTCCAGCTACAGTGAAATCAATCGAATACGATCCAAATCGTACTGCGTTTATCGCTTTATTAGCTTATGCTGATGGAGAGAAAACTTATATTATCGCTCAAAACGGATTGAAAGTTGGTCAGAAATTAGTTTCTGGTCCAGAATCTCAACCAGAGATTGGTAATACTTTACCTTTAAGCAGAATTCCTCTTGGAACTGTTATATCTTGTATTGAGTTACGTCCAGGACAAGGAGCGGTTATCGCTCGTTCAGCTGGAACTTTTGCTCAGTTAATGGCAAGAGACGGGAAATATGCAACAATTAAAATGCCATCTGGTGAGACAAGATTAATCTTGTTAACTTGTTCGGCTACAATTGGAGCTGTTTCTAACTCTGACCACCAATTAGTTGTATCTGGTAAAGCAGGTAGAACAAGATGGTTAGGAAGAAGACCTAGAACTAGACCAGTAGCGATGAACCCAGTTGATCACCCTATGGGAGGTGGTGAAGGACGTTCTTCTGGAGGGCACCCACGTTCAAGAAACGGATTGCCAGCTAAAGGTTACAGAACTCGTTCTAAGAAAAACCCGAGTAACAAGTATATCGTAGAACGTAGAAAGAAATAATAAGATATGGCACGTTCATTAAAAAAAGGACCTTTCGTTCATTATAAATTAGACAAGAAAGTTCAAGAAAACGTAGAAAGTGGTAAAAATGCAGTTGTTAAGACTTGGTCTAGAGCTTCAATGATTACTCCAGATTTCGTTGGACAAACTATCGCAGTTCATAACGGTCGTCAATTTGTACCAGTTTACGTAACAGAAAACATGGTAGGTCACAAATTAGGAGAGTTTTCACCAACTAGATCTTTTAGAGGTCATGCTGGAGCAAAAAATAAAGGTAAAAAATAAAAGAAGCAATGGGAGTTCGTAAAAGAGAAACAGCAGATGCGAGAAAAGAGGCTAATAAGTCTATCGCTTTCGCAAAATTGAATAACTGCCCTACTTCACCTAGAAAAATGCGCTTAGTAGCGGACTTGGTAAGAGGTCAGAAGGTAGAAAGAGCACTTAACATTTTAAGATTCAGTTCTAAAGAAGCTTCAAGAAAATTAGAAAAACTATTATTATCTGCAATCAATAACTGGGAGCAAAAAAATAGTGAAGGTAATTTAGAAGAAGCTGGATTATTTGTTAAAGAGATCAGAGTAGATGGTGGAATGATGTTAAAAAGACTTCGTCCAGCTCCTCAAGGTCGTGCACACAGAATAAGAAAACGTTCTAATCACGTAACAATCGTGCTTGGAGCTATCAATAACACACAAAGCAATTCTTAAGCAGCATGGGACAAAAGACAAATCCAATTGGAAATAGACTTGGTATCATCAGAGGATGGGACTCAAACTGGTATGGTGGAAATGATTACGGCGATAAATTAGCTGAAGATCACAAAATCAGAAAGTATATCCATGCTCGTTTATCAAAAGCTAGTGTATCTAAAGTAATCATCGAGAGAACTTTAAAGCTTGTAACCGTTACTATCACTACTGCTAGACCTGGTATCATTATCGGAAAAGGTGGACAAGAGGTAGACAAGTTAAAAGAGGAACTTAAGAAAGTTACTGATAAAGAGGTTCAAATTAACATCTTTGAAATTAAAAGACCTGAGTTAGATGCTTATCTTGTGGCGACAAGCATCGCTCGTCAAATCGAAAGCCGTATTTCTTACAGACGTGCAATCAAAATGGCTATTGCTGCTTCTATGCGTATGAACGCTGAAGGTATCAAAGTTTTGATTTCTGGTCGTTTGAATGGAGCTGAGATGGCACGTTCGGAAGGTTTCAAAGAAGGTAGAATTCCTCTATCAACTTTCAGAGCTGACATTGATTATGCTTTGGCTGAAGCTCATACTACTTACGGTAGAATGGGGATCAAAGTGTGGATCATGAAAGGTGAAGTTTACGGTAAGAGAGAACTTTCTCCACTTGCTGGAATGGACAAAAAACAATCTGGTACTGGTGGTGGTAAAGGTGGAGATGCTCCTAGAGGCAAATCTAACTTTAACAAAGGAGGTAAACCAGACGCTCGTAAAAGAAAGTAAATTTTTAAACTAAAGAAAAATGTTACAGCCTAAAAGAACAAAATACCGTAAGGTACAAAAAGGTAGAATGAAGGGTAACTCTCAAAGAGGGCATGAACTTTCTAATGGAATGTTTGGTATTAAATCTGTACATGAAGATGGAATGTTCTTAACTTCTCGTCAAATCGAAGCTGCACGTATCGCTGCAACTCGTTACATGAAGAGAGAGGGACAATTATGGATTAAAATTTTCCCAGACAAACCTATTACGAAGAAACCTCTTGAAGTACGTATGGGTAAAGGTAAAGGAGCAGTTGAGTATTGGGCTGCTGTTGTTAAACCAGGAAGAATTATGTTTGAAGTTGGAGGAGTTCCATTGTCAGTTGCAAAAGAGGCTTTACGTCTTGCAGCTCAAAAACTTCCAGTTAAAACTAAGTTCGTCGTTGCTAGAGATTTCGAAGCATAATTTATATTTATTATGAAACAATCAGAAATAAAAGATCTTTCTGCAGCGGAGTTGCAAGAAAAGCTTAGTCAAACTAAGAAAGTATATGCTGACCTAAAAATGGCTCATGCTATCTCTCCAATTGCTAACCCACTTCAAATTAGAAGCGTTAGAAGAACAGTTGCAAGATTAGCTACAGAGTTAACTAAAAGAGAGTTACAATAATTGTATTCTGCTGAAAGATGGAAGAAAAAAGAAATTTAAGAAAAGAAAGAATAGGTGTTGTTACTTCAAATAAGATGGATAAATCTATCGTTATTTCTGAAGTAAGAAAAGTAAAACACCCATTATACGGTAAGTTCGTGTTGAAAACTAAGAAATATGTTGCACACGACGAAACAAACGACTGTAACATTGGAGATACTGTAAGAATTAGCGAAACGCGTCCTTTAAGTAAAACGAAATGTTGGAGATTAGTTGAAATCTTAGAAAGAGCTAAATAATTATGGTACAACAAGAATCAAGACTAAAAGTAGCAGATAACACGGGAGCTAAAGAAGTTTTAACTATTCGTGTTTTAGGAGGTACTAAAAGAAGATATGCCTCTGTTGGTGACAAAATTGTAGTTTCTATCAAAGATGCAACTCCAAACGGAAACGTGAAAAAAGGAGCTGTTTCAACTGCAGTTGTTGTACGTACTAAAAAAGAAGTGAGAAGAGCTGATGGTTCTTATATCCGTTTCGATGACAATGCATGTGTTCTTTTGAATGCTGCAGGAGAAATGAGAGGAACTCGTGTTTTTGGTCCGGTAGCAAGAGAACTTCGTGAAAAACAATTCATGAAAATTGTATCATTAGCACCAGAAGTGCTTTAATTCGTTTTTAAGATGATAAAGCTAAAAATAAAATCAGGAGATATCGTAAGAGTTATTGCTGGAGACCATAAAGGTGCTGAAGGTAAAGTTTTACGTGTTTACCGTGAGAAAAATAAAGCGATAGTTGAAGGTGTAAACTTGGTTTCAAAACACACTAAACCAAGTGCTAAAAACCCTCAAGGTGGTATCGTTAAGAAAGAGGCTTCTATTCAAATTTCTAACATTGCTTTAATTGATCCTAAAACTAAGGAAACAACTAGAGTAGGTATTAGAGTAGAAGGAGATAAGAAAGTAAGATTTTCAAAAAAATCTAATCAAGTACTATAGTAATGGCATATACACCTAGACTAAAAGAAGAATATAAGAGTAGAGTAATCTCTGCTCTTAAAGAAGAGTTCGGATATACAAACGTAATGCAAGTTCCTAAACTTGAAAAAATCGTTTTGAGCCGTGGAGTTGGTGCAGCTGTATCTGATAAAAAACTTATTGACTATGCAGTTGATGAGTTAACAAAGATCACTGGACAAAAAGCAGTTTCTACAATCTCTAAGAAAGACGTTGCGTCTTTCAAATTGAGAAAAGGAATGCCTATTGGAGCAAAAGTTACTTTACGTGGAGAAAGAATGTATGAGTTTTTAGATAGACTTATTACTTCTGCTTTACCACGTGTAAGAGATTTTGGTGGTATTAAAGCTACTGGTTTCGACGGAAGAGGTAACTACAACCTTGGAGTTTTGGAGCAAATCATTTTCCCAGAAATTGATATTGACAAAGTGAACAAAATTTCAGGAATGGATATTACTTTTGTTACTACTGCAAAAACAGACAAGGAAGCAAAGTCATTATTGGCTGAATTAGGATTACCTTTTAAAAAGAATTAAGACATGGCTAAAGAATCAATGAAAGCCCGCGAGGTGAAAAGAGAGAAAACGGTAGCTAAGTATGCTGAGAAGAGAAAAGCTTTATTAGAGGCTGGAGACTACGAAGGTTTACAAAAATTACCTAAAAATGCTTCACCAGTTCGTTTACACAACCGTTGTAAATTAACAGGTAGACCTAGAGGTTACATCCGTCAATTCGGTATTTCACGTGTAACTTTCCGTGAAATGGCTAACAATGGGTTAATTCCAGGAGTTAAAAAGGCTTCTTGGTAATCTCGCAATAAGTTATTACTTTTGCAAACCAAAAAATAATTTTTAATTGATTAAAGGTTCGGGAGATGAGTATCTCCCGAAAACCATAATCGCAATCAAATACATATGTATACAGATCCTATTGCAGATTATTTGACTAGAGTTCGTAACGCTGTGGCTGCAAACCACAAAGTTGTTGAAATTCCAGCATCTAATCTAAAAAAAGAGATAACTAAGATCTTATTTGATCAAGGTTACATCTTAAGTTACAAATTTGAGCAGAACACTGTACAAGGTTCTATCAAAATTGCTTTGAAGTATGATAAAGATACTAAAGAGCCTGTAATCAAAGATATCCAGAGAATTAGTAAACCTGGTTTACGTAAGTACGCAGGTGCTGCCAAATTACCAAGAATCCTTAACGGATTAGGAATTGCTATTGTTTCTACGTCAAAAGGTTTGATGACTGGAAAACAAGCTAAGCAATTAAATGTAGGTGGTGAAGTAATTTGTTACGTATACTAATTTTAAACACTAGATAAGATGTCAAGAATAGGTAAAAGCCCAATTGTAATCCCTGCTGGTGTAACTGTTGAAGTTAAAGACGGTATTATTACAGTAAAAGGAAAAAGAGGTCAACTAGTACAAGAGTTTTCGGACGTAAATGTAACTGTTGAAGGCGATCAAGTTTTAGTTGAAAGATCGTCTGATCATAAAGACCATAGAGCAAAACACGGATTATTTAGATCTTTGATCAATAATATGATTGTTGGTGTATCTGAAGGTTTCACAAAAGAACTAGAATTAGTTGGAGTTGGTTATAGAGCTTCAAACCAAGGTCAAAAATTAGATTTAGCTCTTGGATATTCTCACAATATTGTTTTAGAAATTGCTCCAGAAGTATCTTTAGAAACAATATCTGAAAAAGGTAAGAACCCAATCGTAAAATTAACATCATTTGATAAACAACTTTTAGGTCAAGTTGCTGCGAAAATCAGAGGTTTCCGTAAGCCTGAGCCATACAAAGGAAAAGGTGTTAAATTTGTGGGTGAAGTATTAAGAAGAAAAGCAGGTAAATCAGCTTAAAATATAAGATTATGTCATTAACAAAATCTGAAAGAAGACAGAGAATTAAATTCAGAATTAGAAAATCGGTTAGTGGTACTGCTGCAAGACCTAGACTTTCTGTTTTTAGAAGTAATAAAGAAATTTACGCTCAAATTATTGATGATGTAAATGGAGTTACTATATTAGCTGCATCTTCAAGAGAAAAAGAAATAGGAAAAGGTACTAACGTTGAAGTAGCTGCTGCTGTTGGAAAATTAGTTGCAGAGAAAGCGTTAAAAGCTGGGATAGATACTATCACTTTTGATAGAGGTGGATATTTATATCACGGTCGTATTAAATCATTAGCGGAAGGCGCAAGAGCTGCTGGACTTAAATTCTAATATATTATGTCTAAATACAAAAATGTAGAATTGGTAAAACCTAGTGGTCTTGAATTAAAAGATCGTCTAGTTAGTGTTAATCGTGTTACTAAAGTTACAAAAGGAGGTAGAGCTTTTGGTTTTTCTGCTATTGTAGTTGTAGGTGATGAAAATGGAGTAGTTGGTCACGGATTAGGAAAATCTAAAGACGTTTCTGAAGCAATTGCGAAAGCAGTAGAAGATGCTAAGAAAAACTTAGTGAGAATTCCTTTGAATGGACAATCTGTTCCTCACGAACAAAAAGGTAAATTTGGTGGTGCACGTGTATTCTTAATTCCAGCCTCTCATGGTACTGGAGTTATTGCTGGTGGAGCTGTTCGTTCAGTTCTTGAGTCAGTTGGTATTCACGATGTATTGTCTAAATCTCAAGGATCATCAAATCCACATAACGTAGTAAAAGCAACTTTTGATGCTTTATTGCAAATGAGAAGCGCTCATACTGTTGCAAAACAAAGAGGTGTTTCTTTAGAGAAAGTTTTTAAAGGTTAATTAGGAAATTATGGCTAAATTATTAGTAAAACAAGTAAGAAGCAAAATCAACTGCCCTCTTTCTCAAAAGAGAGGTTTGGAAGCTTTAGGTCTACGTAAAATTGGACAAGTTGTGGAGCATGAGTCAAATCCTGCTATCCTTGGGATGATAAACAAAGTTAAACACTTAGTTTCTGTAGAAGAAGCTAAATAACAAATACTGTTATGAATTTAAGTAACTTACAACCTGCTGAAGGATCTACACACAATCAAAATAAAAGATTAGGTAGAGGAGAAGGTTCTGGAAAAGGTGGTACCGCTGCAAGAGGCCACAAAGGAGCTAAATCTCGTTCTGGTTATTCTAAAAAGATTGGTTTTGAAGGAGGACAAATGCCACTTCAAAGACGTGTACCTAAGTTTGGTTTCAAAAACATCAATCGTAAAGAATACGAAGGTGTTAATTTAGATACTCTTCAATTATTAGTTGATAACGGTGCAATTACTGATTCTGTTTCAATGACAGATTTCGTAGCAAATCGTCTAGCTACTAAAAATGAAATCGTTAAGATTTTAGGTAGAGGAGAATTGAAAGCAAAATTAAAAGTAACTGCCCACAAATTTACTGCTACTGCAAAAGCTGCTATTGAAGCTGCTGGTGGAGAAGCTGTAACTATATAACTTATCTATTAAGATGAAGAAATTTATTGAATCAATAAGTAATGTTTGGAAAATCGAAGAACTAAAAAATAGAATCTTAATTACATTAGGATTACTTTTAGTATATCGTTTTGGAGCACACGTTACGCTTCCTGGAATTGACGCAACGCAATTGACTGGTTTAGCGGGACAAACTAAAAATGGTCTAGGATCTATTCTAGACATGTTCACCGGGGGTGCTTTCTCTAAAGCTTCAGTTTTTGCTTTAGGTATCATGCCTTATATTTCTGCGTCTATTGTCGTTCAGTTGATGGGGATTGCGATTCCATATTTACAAAAACTTCAAAATGATGGGGAAAGTGGTAGAAAAAAGATTAATCAAATCACCCGTTGGTTGACAATCGCTATCACATTGGTTCAAGGTCCAACTTATATCTATAATTTATACAGAACATTGCCTAGTAATGCATTTTTGCTAGGCTTTAATTCACCAGAATTTTTGTTCTCATCTGTTATTATCTTAGTTACAGGTACAATTTTTGCTATGTGGCTTGGAGAGAAAATTACAGATAAAGGTATTGGAAATGGTATTTCATTGTTAATTATGGTTGGTATTTTAGCTCGTTTACCACAAGCTTTTATCCAAGAGTTTACAACTCGTGTTACCAATAACAATGGAGGTCCAATGTTATTAGTTATTGAAATTATTGTGTGGTTATTAGTTATCATTTCTTGTGTGTTGCTTACAATGGCAGTACGTAGAATACCTGTTCAGTACGCTCGTCGTACAACGACAGGAGACTACGAGCAAGATTTGGCAGGAGGTAATAGACAATGGATTCCTCTTAAGCTTAATGCTTCAGGAGTTATGCCAATCATTTTTGCTCAAGCAATTATGTTTATCCCTGCAGCTGTAGCTGGGCTGTCTAAATCAGATACATCACAATCAATTGTTGGTGCGTTTAGTAATATGTTTGGTTTCTGGTATAATTTTGTTTTTGCAACTTTAATTATTGTATTTACATTCTTTTATACTGCAATCACTGTACCTACTAACAAAATGGCTGATGATTTAAAGAGAAGCGGTGGTTTTATTCCAGGAGTTCGTCCAGGAGCTGAAACTTCAGATTTCTTAGATAAAGTGATGTCTTTAATAACTTTCCCAGGATCTTTATTCCTTGCTTTGATTGCTGTGTTCCCAGCTATTGTTGTAAGTATTATGGATGTACAACAATCTTGGGCAATGTTTTTTGGAGGTACCTCTTTAATAATTATGGTTGGTGTTGCAATAGATACTATTCAACAGATCAATTCATACTTGTTAAATAAACATTATGATGGTTTAATGAAGACTGGTAAAAATAGAAAAGCGGTAGCTTAATATATTTATGGCAAAACAATCAGCAATAGAACAAGACGGATCAATCATTGAAGCATTATCTAATGCGATGTTCCGTGTAGAGTTAGAAAATGGACATATTGTAATTGCTCATATTTCTGGTAAGATGCGAATGCATTACATCAAATTATTACCTGGTGATAAAGTGAAACTAGAAATGAGTCCTTACGATTTGTCAAAAGCAAGAATTACTTATCGATATTAAAGGATATTCACTATGAAAGTTAGAGCATCAGTAAAAAAGAGAAGTGCCGAGTGCATTATCGTGCGTAGAAAAGGGAGACTGTACGTAATAAACAAAAAGAATCCTAGATTTAAACAAAGACAAGGATAATTATGGCAAGAATAGCAGGGGTAGATATCCCAAAAAACAAAAGAGGTGTTATCGCACTTACCTATATTTTCGGATTAGGAAAAAGTAGAGCTATTGAGATTTTAGAAAAAGCTCAAGTTAGCCAAGATAAAAAAGTTCAAGATTGGAATGATGACGAGATCGGAGCAATTCGTGAAGCTGTTTCATTTTACAAAATTGAAGGAGAATTACGTTCTGAAATTTCTTTAAACATTAAACGTTTAATGGATATTGGATGTTACAGAGGTATCCGTCACAGATCTGGTCTTCCATTAAGAGGGCAAAGAACTAAAAACAACTCAAGAACAAGAAAAGGTAAAAGAAAAACTGTTGCTAACAAGAAAAAAGCAACTAAATAATAAGTAATATGGCTAAAGCAACTGCAAAAAAACGTAAAGTTATCGTTGAATCAACGGGTGAGGCTCATATTTCTGCCACTTTTAATAACATTATTATTTCTTTAACTAATAAGAAAGGTGAAGTTATCTCTTGGTCTTCAGCTGGTAAAATGGGTTTCAGAGGTTCTAAAAAGAACACTCCTTATGCAGCTCAAATGGCAGCAGAAGATTGCGCTAAAGTAGCACTTGAGGCAGGACTTAAAAAAGTGAAAGTTTATGTAAAAGGACCAGGTAACGGACGTGAGTCTGCTATCCGTTCTATTCATAACGGTGGAATTGAAGTTACTGAAATTATTGATGTTACTCCAATGCCACACAACGGATGTCGTCCTCCAAAAAGACGTAGAGTTTAATTTTTTATTTTTATAGTATAAACAAGGTAGAACATAGATTATCGAAGGATTAGACCTGAATTCATAATTTCTACCTTAAATTTTTTTTAAAATGGCAAGATATACTGGTCCTAAAACCAAAATCGCTCGTAAATTTGGCGAGGCAATCTTCGGAGATGATAAATCTTTCGAAAAAAGAAATTACCCACCTGGACAACACGGGATGGCTAAAAAAAGAGGAAAAAAGTCTGAGTACGCTGTTCAGTTAATGGAAAAGCAAAAAGCTAAATATTCTTACGGAATTTTAGAAAAACAATTCAGAAACTTATTCGAAAAAGCATCAGCTACTAAAGGAGTTACTGGTGAAGTTTTATTACAATTATGCGAAGCAAGATTGGATAATGTTGTTTTTAGAATGGGAATTGCTCCATCTAGAAGAGGTGCGCGTCAAATCGTTTCTCACAGACACATTACTGTAAATGGAGAAGTTGTTAATATTCCTTCTTACCACCTTAAGCCTGGTGATAAAGTTGCAGTTCGTGAAAAATCTAAATCTTTAGAAGCTATCGAACGTTCTTTATCAAATTCAAGTCATGTTTATGAATGGATTACTTGGAACAATGATCTTAAAGAAGGAACTTTCGTTTCTGTACCTGCGAGACTTCAAATTCCAGAAAACATTAAAGAACAATTAATCGTAGAGTTGTACAACAAATAATAATTGACTTAGTCGAAATTTATGGCAATATTTAATTTTCAAAAGCCCGATAAAGTTATCATGATCGATTCAACCGATTTTGAAGGTAAATTCGAATTTAGACCTTTAGAACCTGGTTATGGATTGACAGTTGGTAATGCACTTAGAAGAGTTTTGCTTTCAGCGTTAGAAGGTTATGCAATTACATCTGTTCGTATCGAAGGTGTAGATCATGAGTTTTCTACTATTTCAGGTGTTGTTGAGGATGTTACCGAAATTATCCTTAATCTAAAACAAGTACGTTTCAAACGTCAGATCGAAGATATCGATAATGAATCAGTTACTATTTCTGTTTCTGGTAAAGATCAATTGACAGCTGGTGATTTTCAAAAATTTATTTCAGGTTTCCAAGTTCTAAATCCAGACCTTGTTATCTGTAATTTAGATTCTAAAATCAAATTGAATTTCGATTTAACAATCGAAAAAGGTAGAGGATACGTGCCTGCTGAAGAGAACAAAAAACAGAATGCTGCAATTGGAACGATTTTTACAGATTCTATTTTTACTCCGGTAAAAAATGTAAAATATGCAATCGAAAACTTCCGTGTAGAGCAAAAAACAGATTACGAAAAATTAGTTTTTGAAATCAAAACTGATGGTTCTATCAATCCAAAAGATGCTCTTACTGAAGCTGCTAAAGTTTTAATTCACCATTTCATGTTGTTTTCTGACGAAAGAATTACACTTGAGGCTGACGAAATTGCACAAACAGAATCGTATGATGAAGAGTCATTGCATATGAGACAATTGCTTAAAACTAAGCTTGTTGATATGGATTTATCTGTGAGAGCATTAAATTGCTTGAAAGCGGCTGAAGTTGATACACTTGGTGATTTAGTATCTTTCAATAAAAATGACCTAATGAAATTCCGTAATTTCGGTAAAAAATCTTTAACTGAACTTGATGAGCTTGTTGCAGTGAAGAATTTAACTTTCGGAATGGATTTAGCTAAATACAAATTAGATAAAGAATAATTTACTTCATATTTTGCTCTCCATAGTGGATTGTAGCAAGATGAAGATAAAAAAAACACGTCATGAGACACGGAAAAAAAATTAACCACTTAAGCAGACAGACTGGACATAGAAAAGCTATGTTGGCTAATATGGCTTGTTCTCTTATCGAGCACAAACGTATTAACACTACTGTCGCTAAAGCTAAAGCGCTTAAACAATTTGTTGAGCCTTTAATTACAAAATCGAAAGAGGATACGACTCACAATCGTCGTATTGTTTTTGCTTATTTACGTAACAAATACGCTGTAACTGATTTGTTCAGAGATGTTGCTGCTAAAGTAGGTGACCGTCCAGGTGGATACACTCGTATCATTAAAGTTGGAAATCGTTTGGGAGATAACGCTGATATGGCGATGATCGAACTTGTTGACTTCAATGAACTTTACAACGGAGGTAAAAAAGAAGTTAAAAAAGCGAAAAGCCGTCGTGGTGGTAAAGCTAAAAAAGCTGAAACTGCTGCTCCAGAAGCTCCTGCTGCTGAATCAGAAACGACTACTGAAGCTTCTGAATAATTATGAGAGTAATCATTCTATAATATTAAAGGATAAACTAATTTTTAGTTTATCCTTTTTTTTTGATTTTTTTAAACCCTTAGAAATGTAACTTATTTAAAATGATAGGTTTTATTTTTACGAATGAAAGTTTTAAAAAATCTTGGAAGCGCTCTTTTAAAGAATTAAATTTGCAAAATATCTAATTACAAATGAAGTTTTACTTCATACACAATTAAAAAACAATACAAATTAAGGAATGAAATACACAACACGACAAAGCGCCATTTTATTACTAAGTGATGGAACTATTTTTCATGGAAAGTCTATCGGTATTAGCGGTAAAACTTTTGGTGAAGTTTGTTTTAATACTGGAATGACTGGATATCAAGAGATCTTTACAGACCCTTCATACTTTGGACAAATTATGGTTACTACAAATCCGCATATCGGAAATTATGGTATAAATGATTTAGAAGTTGAATCTGAAAGTGTAAAAATTGCTGGATTAGTTTGTAAAAACTTTAGCTTTAACTATTCAAGAGCAGGTGCTTCTGGAAGTCTGGAAGATTATTTTGCCAAGCAAAATCTAATCTGTATCTCTGATGTTGATACTAGAGCTCTAGTTAGTTATATCCGTGATAATGGTGCAATGAATGCTGTTATTTGTACAGATGGAACTTCAATTGAAGATCTTAAAAAGGAATTGGCTAATGTGCCAAATATGGAAGGTCTTGAATTGGCTTCGAAAGTGTCTACAAAAGAGCCTTATTTTGTTGGAGATGAAAATGCTACATACAAAATTTCTGCGCTTGATCTTGGAATTAAGAAGAACATCTTAAGAAATTTTGCTAAAAGAGATTGTTATATTAAGGTTTTTCCTTATGATACAACTTATGAGGAGTTAAGTGCATTTAATCCAGATGGATATTTCTTGTCTAACGGTCCTGGTGATCCAGATCCACTTCATGGAGTAATAGATGTTGCGAAAAAAATTATTTCGGAGGATAGACCTTTGTTTGGAATCTGTTTAGGACATCAGATTATTGCTTTGGCAAATGGTGTTCAGACTTATAAAATGTTTGGTGGACACAGAGGTATTAATCATCCGGTAAAGAATCTTCTTACTGGTAAAGGAGAAATTACCTCTCAAAATCACGGTTTCGCTGTAAAAAGAGAAGCTTTAGAGGGGCATCCAGAATTAGAACTTACTCATATACATTTAAATGATGATACGGTTGCTGGAATGAGAATGAAGAACAAGAACTGTTTTTCAGTACAATATCATCCAGAAGCTAGTCCTGGACCACACGATTCTTCTTATTTATTTGATCAGTTCGTGGAGAATATCAAAACTAGCAAAGTCTAAAACGATGTAGTTAATAAATAAAGGTGTTTAATGTCTAAATCGCGTTTTTAGTATTAAATATTTTTATAATTTCGAAAAAAAATATAATTTATTAATAAAAAACAAAAATAATGAGTATTATAATTAAAGTTCACGCAAGACAAATTCTTGATTCCAGAGGGAATCCTACTATTGAAGTTGATGTAGTAACTGAAAACGGTGTTTTAGGTAGAGCTGCAGTTCCGTCTGGAGCTTCAACTGGAGAGCACGAAGCTGTTGAATTACGTGATGGTGGTAAAGCTTACCTAGGAAAAGGTGTTTTGAATGCAGTGAACAATGTAAATACTGTTATTGCTGAAGAATTAGTTGGAACTTCTGTTTTCGAACAAAACACAATTGACCAATTAATGATTGATTTAGATGGTACTCCAAACAAATCTAAATTAGGAGCTAATGCTATTTTAGGTGTTTCTTTAGCTGCTGCAAAAGCTGCTGCTAACGAACTTGGTTTACCATTATACAGATATGTAGGTGGAGTTTCTGCTAATACATTGCCTGTTCCAATGATGAACATCATCAATGGTGGTTCTCACTCTGATGCGCCTATCGCATTTCAAGAATTTATGATTTTCCCAGTAAAAGCGACTTCTTTTACACATTCTATGCAAATGGGAACTGAAATTTTCCACAGTTTGAAAAAAGTATTACACGATAGAGGCTTAAGTACTGCTGTTGGTGATGAAGGAGGTTTTGCTCCAAACTTGGCTGGTGGAACTGAAGATGCTTTAGATACTATCAAATTAGCTGTTGAGAAAGCAGGATATACTTTCGGTGACGAAATTATGATCGCTCTTGACTGTGCTGCTTCTGAGTTTTATGTAAACGGTAAATACGATTATACTAAATTTGAAGGAGAAACTGGAAAAATCAGAACTTCTGAAGAGCAAGCTGAATACTTAGCTGAACTTGCTGCTAAATATCCAATTATCTCTATCGAAGACGGTATGTACGAAGATGACTGGGATGGATGGAAAGCTTTAACTGAGAAAATCGGTGATAAAGTTCAATTAGTAGGTGATGATTTATTTGTTACTAACGTTGCTCGTTTGTCAACTGGTATCGAAAAAGGAATTGCTAACTCTATCTTAGTAAAAGTAAACCAAATTGGTACTTTAACTGAAACTATTGCAGCTGTAAACATGGCGAAAAACGCTGGATATACTTCTGTAATGTCTCACCGTTCTGGAGAAACAGAAGATAATACAATTGCAGATTTAGCTGTTGCTTTAAACTGTGGGCAAATTAAAACTGGTTCTGCTTCTCGTTCAGATCGTATGGCAAAATACAATCAATTATTAAGAATTGAAGAAGAATTAGGAAGTACTGCTTACTTCCCTGGTTTAAAAGCTTTCAAGATTAAATAATCATAAGAGTTATATTAAGACAAACCATTCATTTTTTAATGAATGGTTTTTTTTTGGAGTTTTAACAAATTCATAGCAGTATTCTTTTTTTAATTAGTCTTAAATTCATTAGATTTGGTAAATTATTATTTAAAGAATTATTTCCAAGATATTATGTCAAAAATAGCTACATTAGAAATAGATGGTAAGAAGATTGAACTTCCGGTAATCACAGGAAGCGAAAACGAATCAGCTATCGATATTAACAAACTACGTGATTTAACAGGTGTAATTACAATTGATCCAGGTTATAAGAACTCAGGATCTTGTACAAGTGAAATCACTTTCCTAGATGGAGAAGAGGGAATTTTACGTTACAGAGGATATTCAATCGAGGATTTAGCAGAAAAAGCTAGTTTCTTAGAAGTTTCATATCTTTTGATTTTTGGAGAATTACCGACTGCTACTCAATTAGAAGATTTTGAAAATAATATTAGAAAACATTCTTTGGTAAACGAAGAAATGAAAAATATTATTGATGGTTTTCCAAAGACAGCTCACCCAATGGGAGTTTTATCTGCTTTGACAAGTGCTTTAACAGCATTTAATCCAAAAGCGGTAAATGTTGATAACGAAAAAGAAATGTACGAAGCTATTTGTAAAACAATGGCTAAATTTCTTGTAATTGCTACATGGACTTACAGAAAGTCAATGGGGTATCCATTAAACTACTACGATAATACAAAAGGATATGTAGAAAGCTTTATGCAATTAATGTTTAAATTGCCTACAGGACCTTACATTGCAAATCCAGTAATTGTAAATGCTTTAGATAAATTATTTATTCTTCATGCTGATCACGAACAAAACTGTTCTACTTCGACAGTAAGAATGGTAGGTTCTTCTCATGCAGGTTTATTTGCTTCAGTTTCTGCAGGAGTTTCTGCTCTTTGGGGGCCGCTTCATGGTGGTGCTAACCAGGCAGTACTTGAAATGTTAGAAGAAATTAATAAAGATGGAGGAGATACTGATAAATTCTTAGCGAAAGCGAAAGATAAAAACGATCCTTTCCGTTTAATGGGATTCGGACACAGAGTTTATAAAAACTTTGATCCAAGAGCTAAAATCATCAAAAAAGCAGCTACTGAAGTATTAGAAACTTTAGGTGTTGAAGATCCGATTTTAGATATCGCAAGAAAATTAGAAAAAGCAGCTCTTGAAGATGAGTACTTCAAATCAAGAAACTTATATCCAAACGTAGATTTCTATTCTGGAATTATCTACAGAGCTTTAGGAATTCCAACAGATATGTTTACAGTAATGTTTGCAATTGGAAGATTACCAGGCTGGATCGCACAATGGAAAGAAATGCGTGAAAACAAAGAGCCAATTGGAAGGCCAAGACAAATTTACACTGGACACCCTTTAAGAGAGTTCAAGTCTAATAAATAAAAAACGAAAGCTTCACTTAACTGTGAAGCTTTTTTTATATTTGCTCAAAATATAATAGAGTTATGTTGCAATTAAATGTAAAGAACGAAACATCGCGGCTTCGCGCCGTAGTTTTGGGTTCTGCTGTTCATAATGGGCCAACTCCTACAATTGAGGAAGCTTATGATCCTAAGTCATTGGAACATATTAAAGCAGGAACTTATCCTGTAGAAAAAGATATGGTTGCTGAAATGGATGCTTTTAACGCTGTTTTTCAGAAATACGATGTAACTGTTTACCGTCCGAAAATGATCGAAAATTACAATCAAATATTTGCTAGAGATATTGGGTTTGTAATTGATGATGTTTTTGTGAAATCAAATATTCTTCCAGATAGAGAAAGAGAGTTAGATGCGATTCAATATGTAATTGATCAAATTAACCCATTAAAAGTAGTTCGCCCTCCCGAAGAAGTTCACATAGAAGGAGGAGACGTAATGCTTTGGAACGACCATATTTTTATTGGAACTTATAAAGGAAGTGATTATAAAGATTATATTACTGCCAGAACCAATATGCAAGGTGTAAATTATATCAAAGAATTGTTTCCAAATAAAATTGTAAAAGAGTTTGATTTGGTGAAATCTAAATTGGAAGCAAGAGATAATGCTTTGCATTTGGATTGTTGTTTTCAGCCTGTTGGAAAAGATAAAGGAATTATTTATAAAAGAGGTTTCCGTGAAGAAGCAGATTATCTTTATTTGGTAAAGCTTTTTGGAAAAGAAAACCTATTTCATATCGAAAGAAACGAAATGTATAATATGTTTTCGAATGTGTTTTCAATCGACGAAAATATTGTAGTTTCTGAAAAGAATTTTACAAGATTGAATAACTGGCTTCGTGAACAAGGTTTTACTGTAGAGGAAATTCCATACGCCGAAATTGCAAAACAAGAAGGTTTGTTGAGATGTTCAACTTTGCCATTAATTAGAGACTAAAAATTAGTTTCAGGTTTCAAGTTTTAGGTTTCAACTTCACAACAGAGAACCTGCAATATGAAACTTTAAACCTGCAACAAAAAATATATAAAATAATGAGACAAACAACTAATGCTATCGTAATGATTCGCCCAGTTGCATTCAGAATGAATGAACAGACGGCTGTAAATAATTATTATCAAAAAGTATTAGACGGACTTTTGCCAAGTACCGTTAATGCTAAAGCGCAACAAGAGTTTGATACTTTTGTAGAAAAACTAAGAGCAGTTGGTGTAGATGTTACTGTGGTTGATGATAATTTGGAAACAGATACTCCTGATAGTGTTTTTCCAAACAATTGGGTTTCATTTCATGAAAATGGTGATGTGGCACTTTATCCTATGTTTGCAGAAAATCGTCGTCAAGAACGTCGTGAAGATATTTTGGATACTTTGGAAGAAAAAGGATTTGAAATTACAGAAATAATGGATTATACTTCTGCGGAAGAAGATGGTATTTTCTTAGAAGGAACAGGGAGTTTGTTGTTGGACAGAGCTAACGGAAAAGCATACTGTGCTTTGTCTCCAAGAGCAGACGAAGAATTGTTTATAGAGTTCTGTGAAGATTTTGATTATGCACCGATTATTTTTGAAGCTTTTCAAACAGTCGATGGGGAACGTAAGCTAATTTATCATACCAATGTTATGATGTGTTTAGGTGAAACTTTTGCTGTTATTTGTGCAGATTCTATCGATGATAAGAAAGAGCGTAAAATGGTTATCGATAGTCTTAAAGATGACAATAAAGAAGTCATTTTAATTACGGAAGATCAGGTGAATAATTTTGCCGGAAATATGCTTGAAGTTCGCGGAAAAAATGACAAGAGATATATTGTAATGAGTGCTTCTGCATATCAGAGTTTAACTCCAAAACAAATAGCTCAATTAGAAAGTCATGCTGAAATTCTTAGTTCAAGTTTAGACACAATTGAGGCTTGCGGAGGCGGAAGTGCCAGATGTATGATGGCTGAAGTTTTCTTGCCAAGAAGTTAAAATAAGAATGTTATAAAATAAAAGGGATAAAATCATGAGTGATTTTATCCCTTTTATTTTTGGAAATAGTTTTGAATTAAAAGTTTCCTTTAATAATATTTACAATTGCACTTACAATGTATTGAATCCCAATTGAAATAACAATAAAACCAACAATTCTAGAGATCGCAACAATTCCTGAAGCACCTAATATTCTAGCTAAATAATGAGCACTTTTTAGAATTAAAAAAATAGCAATTGCAATTGCAAGAATTGCTAATGAGGAAATAATGATTTCGTTTAGTTCATGATGTTCCTGATAAAAGGCAATTAAAAGCGACATTGAGCCAGGACCAGCAAGCATTGGAATTGCTAATGGTGTTAAGGCAATATCGTTTCTGTGTTGTGCTTCGTTTTCTATCTTTTTATTGATTCCTCGCTTTTTGTTGAATTTTCCTGAAAGTAAAGAGAATCCTGAATTTACAATTACAATTCCACCAGCAATTCTTAACGCATCAATGCTGATTCCAAAAAAAGTTAAAACGTATTGACCAATAAAATAAGAAACCAATAGTATGATGAAAACATTGATAGCTGTCCAAAGCGAGATTCTTGATCTTTCTTTTTGAGAATCATGTTGAGTTAATCCGACAAAAATAGGGACAGTTCCAATTGGGTTTAATACCGAGAATAAAGCGGCAAATAAGTAAATGAATAATTCCATAAAGTTTGGGTTAGTGGAGTAAAAGTAGTTATTTTTTAATGTCTTTATACTAAAATATGTTAGGATATTGTTTTTATTGTTGTGGATTCTAAATCAAACGCATAAAGTATAAATCGTTCTTTTTGATTACTTTTGCAATCTAAATGAAAACAATGAAAAGTAAAAAAACATTAGTTATAGGAGCATCAACAAATCCAGAGCGTTATTCTTATCGAGCTGTAAATATGTTGGTTGGAAAAGGGCATTCTGTTTTGGCAATCGGTCAAAAAGCAGGTGAGGTTGCCGGAGTAAAAATTCAAACTAAAACAATACCAGTTAATAATATAGATACAATTACATTATACCTAAATCCTGTTCGTCAGCGAGACTATTATAATTATATTGTTGAAGCGCACCCTAAAAGAGTGATTTTTAATCCAGGAACGGAAAATCCTGAATTATATCAATTGCTAGAGCTAAATGATATCCAGGTTGAAGTAGCTTGTACACTTGTTTTATTAGCGACAAATCAATATTAATTAGATTTTTATCAATGATTTTTTAGATGATTTGAAATAATTTATTTAGTAGGATTTTAATTTGGCTAAAGATTTTTCTTATGGAATATTTATTAGTCCTGAAATTAGTTTCAAATGCCTGCTAAGTCATTAAAAGTATTACTTTTGTCGTCATGGAATTTTCATCAAAATTAATTGAAAAAGCGGTTAACGAAATGTCACAATTACCAGGAATTGGTAAACGTACTGCACTTCGACTGGTTCTTCATTTGCTTAAACAGCCAAAAGAACAAACTTCTTTTTTATCTCAAGCATTGTTGACTATGCGTGAGGATATTAAATTTTGTGAAAGCTGTCATAATATTTCGGATACCAAACTTTGTGAGATATGTGCTAATGCTCTTAGGAATCATGAAACTATTTGTGTGGTTGAAGATATTAGAGACGTAATGGCAATTGAAAACACTGGACAGTTTAAAGGAATCTATCATGTTCTTGGCGGGAAAATTTCTCCAATAGAAGGTGTAGGACCAAATCAATTAAATATTTCAAGTCTGGTAGATAAAGCAAAATCAGGTAAAGTAACTGAAATAATTTTTGCTTTAAGTTCTACTATGGAAGGAGATACAACAAATTTTTATATCTATAAACAAATAGCAGATTTACAGATTGTAGTCTCGACAAATGCAAGAGTAATATCTGTTGTAGACGAATTGGAATATGCTGATGAAATAACATTAGGAAGAAGTATTTTACATCGGGTTCCTTTTGAAAAAACTTTTAAAAATAATTAAATAAGCCCCAAATAAGTTGTTTTTTCATTCTTAAACGACAACAATAATTTGTGATAAAATTAAACTAATGACAAAAAAAAGCTTTTATCTATTCTTGCTAATTTCGGTACTATTTACTTCATGTATTCCGATTAAAGATTTGGTTTATCTTCAGGATAAAAGTACTTCAAGTGAGAAAAATGCTATCACATCAGTAGAATCTAAACCTTATAGATTACAGGTTAACGATATCATAAGTGTTAATATAAAAGCAATTGATCCGAAATTGGTTTCGATCTTTAATACAACAAATAATGAGGGAAATCAAACTTCAAAATCAGAGTCAGGTTTGTATTTTGATGGTTTCACAGTTGATGATCACGGAAATATAAGAGTGCCAATTTTAGGAGAAATAAATGTTATTGGTTATACACTTGAAGAAGTTCGTGTGAAAATTGAAAAAAAATTATTAGAAGAGTATTTTAAAAGTGAGGCTAATATTTTTGTTACTGTAAAATTAGCTGGATTCAGATATACTATAAATGGGGAAGTTGGTAGTACTGGAACAAAAACTTTATTTAAAGATAATGTGACAATTTTAGAAGCTATTGCAAATGCTGGAGATATTACTACAGTTGGAAATAGAAAGGAGGTTACGGTAATTCGTCAGACTCCAACCGGAGTTCAGATGCATGATATTGATCTCACGGATGTAAATGTGATGAAATCTCCTTATTATTACTTACAGCCAAATGATTATATTTATGTAAAACCTTTAAGACAAAAAACTTGGGGAACTGGTCAAACAGGAATACAGTCTATAGGAACTATAATTACACTACTATCGTTGGCAACTACGGTTTATCTTATTATAAAAAATTAAAACAGATTTAAAAATGTTAGACATTAAAGACTTTGCCATTTTTGAAAATCATTCGAGTTTTGATTTTAAAGGTTTTTTGTTAAGAATTGCGAGCTATTGGAAATGGTTTTTGATTAGTTTAATTATTGCATTTACAATTGCTTATCAGGTAAACATTCGTAAGGAAAAAATTTATGGAATGCAGACTATGATTTCTATAAAAGAGCAAAGCAATCCATTTTTTACATCTACTACAAGTTTGGTTTTTAATTGGGGGGGAGTTTCAGATCAAGTAAATGGAGTTTCTACAGTTTTAAAATCAAGATCGCACAATGAATTGGTGGTCGATAAACTACAATTTTATATTGACTATTTAGAACAGGGAGAATATAATTTGGTTGACTCGTATGGAGCTGTTCCGTTTTATGTTGATATTGATAAGACAAAAGGGCAGTTGGCTAATACGTTGATCAAAATCAAATTTCTGAGTGAAAATTTATATCAAATTGAAATTCCTTTTGAAAGTAATTCGGTTTCGTTAATTACATATAGTACAAATGCTTACAGTAGTACTTCTGTAAAGACAGGAATTTTTGCAAAAGAATATAAAGTTGGTGAACTTGTTAGTCTTCCTTTTTTAAACTGGAAACTTCAGATAAATGATAATCCCGGGTTTTATAAAGGGAAAGAATATTTTGTCAAATTCAATGACTTTGATGGAACTGTCTCTAGGTATCGAGGAATTGGAGTAGAATCTGATAGAGGAAGTGCGTCAATATTAAATTTGTCAATGCAGGGAACTAATAAGGCAAGAATGGTTGATTATTTAAACTCAACTGTAAAAATGCTCATCAAGATACAACTTGATGGAAAAAATCAGTTTGCAACAAATACTATTGCATTTATTGACAGTACTTTGGTGGCAATGGAATCTCAGTTAAAACAGACTGGTAATGAATTAAAGACTTTTCAGAAAGATAAAAATATTTTTCAAATAGAAGATGGTGGTTCCATGGTTTCAAATAGAATAATGGATTTTGATGTAGAAAAAGATCAGTTAACCCGTAAAATAGCTTACTATAATTCATTAAAATCATATTTAAATAATAGCGGAGATTATTCAAGATTACCAGCGCCATCTGTAGCAGGAATAGAAGATCCAAATATTGTTGCGAATGTTTCAAAATTAATTGCGCTTTCTACTCAAAGGTCTGAAATGGCTTATGCTGTAAAAAGCGAAAAAATCTTTAAAGATTTTGATAATCAAATGGAGGCGATAAAAAACGTTCTTCAGGAAAATATAGCTACAGCAAAATCTTCTTTATTATATGACATGTCTTTGATAAATGCAAAAATTGGTCAGGCAGAAAGTACCGTTCGTAAACTTCCTGTTGAGCAACAAGAATTATTGAAGATTAAAAGGAAATACGATTTAAATGATAATATCTATACAGCATTTCTTCAAAAAAGAAATGAAGCTGAAATTGTAAAAGCATCTAATTTATCCGATATTCATTTTATAGATTCAGCAAAAGATATAGGAGACGGTTTAATTGGGCCTAAAACATCTGTAAATTATATTTTGGCTTTGTTTTTAGGGACTTTAATTCCTTTAATTTTTGTTTTAGCCATTTTCTTTATAAACAATTCTGTTCAGAATGCTGATGATATTAGTAAGTTAACTCAAATACCATTACTTGGCGTAATTGGTGTAAATAAAGATTCTCTTAATCTTGCAGTGTTTGATAAGCCAAAATCAGCTCTTTCAGAGGCTTTTAGAGGAGTGCGTTCTTCACTGCAGTTTTTATATAAAAAGCAACAAGTAAGTGGCTCTAAAACCTTAATGATCACATCTTCGATTAGTGGTGAAGGAAAAACATTCTGTTCCATTAATATTGCGACTGTTTTTGCTTTAAGCGAAAAGAAGACTGTAATTGTTGGTTTAGATTTAAGAAAGCCAAGACTAGCAGACGAATTTCAGTTGAATACTCAACTTGGAGTTGTTAATTACCTTATAAAACAGAATAGTTTGGAAGAAATCACAAATTCGACTCCTGTTCCAAATTTAGATGTAATTCTTTCTGGGCCAATTCCTCCAAATCCTTCTGAACTTATTTTGAATGATGCCATGAAGGAATTGATTGATGAATTAAAACAAAAGTATGACTATATTATTTTAGATACACCTCCTGTTGGTTTAGTCTCCGATTCATTAGAATTAGTTCAGTTTTCAGACGTAATATTATATATAGTGAGGCAAAACTATACCAAAAAAGATATGATAACGTTGTTAAATAACAGAGTAAAACGTGGAGAACTGAATAATGTTAGTATTGTTTTAAACGGCTATGAAAATAAAGCCAAATATGGAGGAGACTATGGGTATGGATATGGTTACGGAGCATATTCAAATGGTTATCATGAAGAAGAAGTAAAACTCGGTTTTTGGAAAACACTTTTTAATAGATTTAGAAAAAGCTAATCTTTTGCAAATGGAAAATTCAACAAAAAATACAATTTTAATTACTGGAGGAGCAGGGTTTATTGGTTCAAATTTGACAGAGTATTTTTTAGGGCTGGGTTACAAAGTAGTTTGTTTGGATAATTTTTCGACTGGGCACCGTCATAATTTGAAAGATTTCTCGAATAATATTGATTTTAAATTAATTGAAGGAGATATCCGGAACTTTGATGATTGTGTTTTGGCGGTTAAAGGAGTAGATTATGTTTTACATCAAGCCGCTTTAGGTTCTGTTCCTAGATCAATAAAAGATCCTATTACTACAAACGATGTTAATGTTTCTGGTTTTTTAAATATGCTTACAGCAGCTCGTGATGCAAAAGTAAAACGTTTTGTTTACGCTGCTAGTTCATCAACTTATGGAGACTCTCAAGGATTACCAAAAGTAGAAGAGGTAATTGGAAAACCTTTATCGCCTTATGCAATTACTAAGTATGTAAACGAGTTGTATGCCGAAATTTTCAGCAAAACATACGGACTTGAAACAATTGGTCTTAGGTATTTTAATGTTTTTGGAAGAAAACAAGATCCTAACGGAGCTTATGCTGCAGTAATACCGAAATTCGTAAAACAATTCATGAATCACGAAAGTCCAATAATTAATGGAGATGGAAATTACTCACGTGATTTTACCTATATAGACAATGTGATTCAGATGAACGAATTAGCAATGACTTCTAAAAATCCGGAAGCTATTAATTCGGTTTATAATACTGCGTATGGAGATAGAAATACATTGAATGATTTGGTAAAATATTTAAAAGAATATTTGTCTGAATTTGATTCAAAAATAAAAGAAGTTCCTGTAATATACGGTGAAAATAGAGCAGGTGATATTCCACACTCATTGGCAAGTATTGAAAAGGCAAAGAAAGTATTAGGTTACGATCCGAAATATTCTTTACAAAAAGGATTGAAGGAAGCTGTTGGGTGGTATTGGGATAATTTAAAATAAAATAATATTTAAAGCTAAATACAAAATAAATAATGAAAGTTAGAAAAATTTGCTGTATAGGTGCAGGGTATGTTGGAGGGCCAACAATGGCAGTTATTGCTCAAAAATGCCCAGAAATTCAAGTTACAGTTGTCGATTTAAATGAGCAAAGAATTGCAAGCTGGAATGATCCAAATCCTGACAATATTCCAATCTATGAACCTGGACTTTCTGAAATCGTAGCAGAGGCAAGAGGAAGAAATTTATTTTTTTCTACAAATGTTGACAAAGCAATAGATGATGCAGAAATGATTTTTATCTCGGTAAATACCCCTACAAAAACTTATGGAAAAGGGAAAGGAATGGCGGCCGATTTAAAATATATTGAATTATGTGCCCGACAAATTGCTCGAGTTGCAAAGCAAAATAAAATTGTAGTAGAGAAATCGACTTTGCCAGTTAGAACTGCAGAAGCAATTAAAAGCATATTAGATAATACAGGAAATGGTGTTCAGTTTCAAATTTTATCGAATCCAGAATTTTTGGCCGAAGGAACAGCAGTTACTGATTTATTAAATCCAGATAGAATTTTAATAGGTGGAGATACAACTTCAGAAGGAGAAGAAGCTATTAACGCCTTGGTTGATGTTTATGCTAATTGGGTGAGCAAAGAGAAAATTTTAACCACAAATGTTTGGTCTTCAGAACTATCTAAGCTTACTGCAAATGCATTTTTGGCTCAGCGAATTTCATCTATTAATGCAATGTCTGAATTGTGTGAAAAAACAGGAGCTGATGTAAGTGAGGTGGCTAGAGCAATTGGAATGGACAGTCGAATTGGTTCTAAATTTCTAAAAGCATCAGTTGGTTTTGGAGGATCTTGTTTTCAAAAAGATATTTTGAATTTGGTTTACATTGCAAAATCATATGGATTGAATGAAGTTGCAGATTATTGGGAACAGGTTATCATTATGAATGATCATCAGAAAAGAAGATTTTCAAATAATATTGTTCGGACTTTGTATAATACTGTAGCCGATAAGAAAATTGCATTTTTAGGTTGGGCTTTCAAAAAAGATACAAATGATACTAGAGAATCAGCAGCAATTTATGTGGCAGATGATTTAATTAATGAGCAAGCTCAAGTCTCAGTTTATGATCCAAAGGTTTCTCAGAATAAAATGTTGAATGATTTGGATTATTTAGAAACAAGAACAAGTCAGGAAAACATTGATTCATTAAATGTTTTTGATAATGCATATGATGCATGCAAAGGAGCTCATGCTATAGCAGTATTAACAGAGTGGGATGAATTTATAAGCTACGATTGGCAGAAGATTTATGATTCAATGCATAAACCAGCTTTTATCTTTGATGGAAGAAATATTTTGAATGCAAAAGAGTTAGAATCAATTGGTTTTGTTTACAACGGTATCGGTTCTTAAGTTTTTTTTACATAGAAGTGAAATGATGTAATGTAATATGAAATCTGAAGTAGTGATTGTTTTTACTTCGATATAAATAAAAAAATGAACTGGTACGTAGTATATACAAAACCGAAATGGGAAAAGAAAGTTGCAGATAAGCTCAAACAATTAGGGATTGAGTGTTATTGCCCTTTAATTACTCAGGTTAAACAATGGTCAGATAGAAAGAAGAAAATTGAAGTACCACTTTTTAATTCCTATGTATTTGTTCAATTAACAGATTCTGAAAGGAATTCAGTTTTTCAAGTTTCAGGAGTAGTAAGATATTTGTTTTGGTTGGGTAAGCCAGCAATTGTAAAAGATGAAGAAATTGAGGTTATAAAAAAGAGCCTAAAAGATCCTAATCTTTATGATGTTACAGTTTCTTCAATTCAGGTTGGAGATAAAATAAAATTAGATTCAGGTGCATTCATAAATCAAAATGCAATAGTGCAAGAGGTTTCTGGAAATTATTATATTCTAGTTTTAGAAAATTTAGGTTGCGTTTTAAAAATAAAATACAAATAACACCGTTATTAAATAAAAAACAGAAGAAAATTATCTTTTTTTAGATTTTTTTCTTCTGTTTTTTTTATAAAGTATTTATTTACATCCTGATTAATAAGGTGTTGTGGTTGAGCGTTTTTTTGTTAACAATTTGTTTTTAAGGATTACGGGAAACCGTATTGAATAACTAGAGTTATTATACTATATTTGCCGAAAATGATTAATTTAGGTAGCTGAGACCAAATATTGGGGCTTGGAGCGGCGGAGCCGTGAGTTTTAATGACCTAAATAAATTAAGAAAATGGAATTTAAAAAAAATGTTAAAATTGCTGTTATTGGTTTAGGCTATGTAGGTCTGCCTTTAGCTCGATTATTTGCAACAAAATATTCAGTTGTTGGTTTTGATATAAACGAGTCAAGAATCAATTCTTTGAAATCGGGAACTGATACCACTTTAGAGGTGGAAGATGTTGTTCTGAAAGAGGTTTTAGTAGGGAAAACAAATGAGGTACAAGGTTTGTACTGTACAACTTCAGTAGACGATATACAGGATTGTAATTATTACATTGTTACAGTTCCTACACCAGTTGATAAAAATAATAGACCAGATTTAACTCCTTTGTATAAATCAAGTGAGACCGTTGGAAAAGTTCTGAAAAAAGGGGACATCGTTGTTTATGAATCAACAGTATATCCTGGTGTTACAGAAGAACAATGTGTGCCGGTTTTAGAAAGAGTTTCGGGACTTACTTTTAATGAAGACTTTTTTGCAGGATATTCTCCAGAAAGGATAAATCCTGGAGACAAAGAGCATACAGTTGAAAAAATATTGAAAGTTACATCTGGTTCAACTCCTGAAATTGGATTGAAGGTAGATGAGCTATACAAATCGGTTATAACTGCAGGAACGCATTTAGCACCAACAATCAAAGTTGCCGAAGCAGCAAAAGTTATAGAGAATTCACAACGAGATATCAATATCGCTTTTGTAAATGAATTAGCAAAAATATTCAATTTAATGAATATCGATACTCAAGAAGTATTGACAGCAGCTGCTACAAAATGGAACTTTTTGCCATTTAAGCCAGGTCTTGTTGGCGGACATTGTATTGGAGTAGATCCTTATTATCTAGCACAAAGAGCACAAGAATTTGGATATCATCCCGAAATAATATTAGCGGGAAGGCGTTTGAATGACAGTATGGGGGAATATGTTGCTTCGCAAATAGTGAAGTTGATGATTAAAAAAGGAATCTCGGTTAATGGAGCCAATCTTTTGATGCTTGGGATTACTTTTAAAGAGAACTGTCCAGATGTTAGAAATACCAAAATTGTTGATGTCATAAAGGCTTTAAAAGATTATGGAATAACAGTGACTGTTTTTGATCCTCTTGCAAATATTGAAGAAGTAAAAAGAGAATATAAATTAGAAATGATCAATGTTTTACCTGAAGAAAAGTTCGATGCTTTAGTTTTAGGAGTTGCACATTCAGAATTTCTAGATATTAATTTTTTGAGTTTACAAAAAGAGAAAAGTTTAATTTATGATGTAAAAGGAGTCTTAGGAACTTTAGCAGATAATAGACTTTAGTTTTTAGGTTTACATTAATATTTATTTAAAAAAATATGAGTTCAGATCAATCTATTACACATGTAATCCTTACAGGAGGGGTTGGAAGCAGATTATGGCCGCTTTCTCGTAAAAGCAGGCCAAAACAATATCTTGAAATATTTGAAGGAAAATCTTTATTCGAAATGACGGTTAATAGAAATAGTCATTTAGCAAATAAAGTAATGGTTGTTGGAAATGTTGACAATCATCAATTAAGTGGAAAGGTTATGGATAAAACCAATACTTCTTACATAAATATTATTGAGGCTACACCTAGAAATACTGCAGCGGCAATAGCTTTTGCAGCATTTGCTTCTGAACCAGATGATGTTTTAATTATTACTCCATCAGATCATATTATTGATCAAATGGAGAATTATAATCAAGCTATTTCTGAAGCTGTTTCTAAAGCGAATGAAGGTTATATAGTAACTTTTGGCGTGATACCTACAAAGCCAGAAACTGGTTATGGTTATATTGAAGCAGAAGGAGATAATGTTATTTCATTTCGTGAAAAACCAAATGAGACTACAGCTAAAGAATTTATTGCAAAGGGAAATTTTTTATGGAACAGTGGGATGTTTTGCTTTAAGGCAAGTGTACTTTTAGAAGAATTAAAAAAATTTCAACCAGATGTGTTCCAAAAATCTAAAGCTGTGTGGGAAGCAAGTAAAAATGGATTTTTAGATCTAGATTTGTCCATGGAAATTCCATCAATTAGTATTGATTACGCTGTAATGGAAAGAAGTAAAAAGATTAAAGTTGTACCAGCCTCTTTTTCGTGGTCAGATTTAGGTTCGTTTGAATCTGTGTACGATTATTTGCATTCAAAAGGGCATTACACTGATTCAAATGGTAACATGGTTATAGGATGTGATAAACATACAACTTTCTTAGGATTAAAAAATACAATTTTTGTTTATACTGACACAGCAAATTTAATTTTACAAAAAGAAAATTCACAAGATGTAAAAGATATTTATAGCGAATTAGAAAAACAAAAATCAGAATTACTTAATTAGAAAAATCAGAGATGAGAAAAATCCTTATAACTGGTGGAGCAGGTTTTATTGGCTCTCATGTAGTAAGACGTTTTGTAAATAAATATCTGGAATATCAAATTTTTAATTTGGATGCATTAACATATGCAGGAAATTTAGAAAACATAAAAGATATTGAAGATAAATCAAATTATAC
>NZ_DASWYK010000189.1:0-2204 GCF_036405015.1 Flavobacterium sp.
TCGCTCCGCTGGAGCTTTTTTTATTTGTACTATTGAAATTCTATAAATATTTTGCTCCGCTGGAGCTCTTATTACATGTGTGTTTTTCTATAGCTATTTTGCTTCTCTGAAGCTCTTTTATAATTTATATTAAAACAAAAAAGAACTGTTTCATTACTGAAACAGTTCCTTTTCTTGTTTTTAGCTTTATATTTAGATTACTTCACTTGGAAAGTAACTCTTCTCACGATTTGACGTGCTTCTTTAGAGTTTTTGTTAACAGAAGTATCTTCTCCGTTAGCAATTACATTCAATCTTGAAGCATCGATTCCTGCATTTACTGCTACTTTTTTCACAGCTTCAGCTCTTTTTCTTGACAATTCAGTATTGTAGTTTGAACTTCCAATTTCGTCAGCATAACCAATAATATCTGCCGATTTTCCTGGATTGTTTTTCAAGTATTTCACTAAGAAATCAACACCAGATAAAGAAGCGTTTGTAGGTTTAGACGAATTGAAATCGAAATAAACATTTACATAACCTCCGTTGATTAATTCCTCAACAGTATTGTTTGTGTTTGTTCCAGCACCTTTCTTTTCGTAAGTTTTATCCAAATAGCTTTCTAACTCATCAGGCACACCATTTTGATTGGTATCAATAGATTGACCTTTTGTGTTAACAGCAACACCAGCAATAGAATTTGGTTCTAAATCGTATAAATCAGCAACACCATCTTTGTCTGAGTCGATAAGACCAGTTTCGATTAAGTCCACTCTTTTTTCCAATTCACCAATTCTGTCTTCTTCACCAACCCAGTCAGCATGTCTTTCGTGTTTTCCTAAGTAGAAAGTTAAACCGACAGAAGCATTCAATAATACACCATCAAAAGATCCTGTTGTTGTATTGCCCATTCCGTCGAAGTTCCAGTTTTGTCTTCCGTTAACAATACCTGTTAAGTCTCCAGTCAAAGCTACGCGGTTGCTTAATCTGATTTGTCCCGTTAAACCAGCAATTCCGTGTGCCATATAATCTTGACCACCAAAACCAGTTTCTGTACTAATTTGCGAAACTCCAAAACCACCATGTGCTAAAAGTCCGATTGTATTAGTCCATGTTTCAAAATTCAAAGCACGTCCAACGTTTACAACTCCTTGTAAACTTGCTCTAACATAACGGCTTTCAAAATCAGGAGTGTTTTTTTTCTCTTTAAATTGATCGTATCCAACATCTAATTTCAAACCAAATTTTGGATTGAACATATATCTCACACCTAAATCTCCGTGAAAAAAGTTTGCAGATTCTGTTGTATAACCTGGAGTCATTGTTCTCGTTGGTTTGTTAACACCTCCGTTAAGTTCAATCGACCATTTATTGAATTCCTGATCTACAGCAGGTTTGGTAGAAGTGGTAGCCATATTTTGTGCGCCAGCGGCGAAGGATAGCAATAATAACGAGGCTGATACTAATTTCTTTTTCATGATATCAAAAATTAAATTGTTTTTATTTTAAACTCATGAACAAAATTAGGGCGTGTATATTTAGAATGTGTTGTATAGTTACTTACATAATTCCCATCTTTTGGCTTTTAATTATGTAAATACGTTAAAATTAGCCTAATACAAGTTAAAAAAAAAGAGCAAAATTCACATTTTGCTCTTTTTGATGTACTGAAAATATATTATTTTAAGTCTGGTTGGTAGATTTTAACGCTTCCATCTCCTTCGCTACTTACTACTAATAAACTTCTTTTAGTAGGGCTTTTTGAAGCTGGAATAAAAAGTAATCCTTCTGGAGCATCACCTGTTTTTACAGTTTGTAAATATTGTGGCGATTGTGGGTTTGTAGCATCATAAACCATAAAGGCATCAGATCTTTCTAAACCAACAAATATAATGTTTTGATTCCCCATTTTAGCCGCTACAACTGCTTCTGGCTCAGAACCTTTATCGTCACTTCTTTTATCATCGTAAGTTCCTAATTCATGTGTTTTTTTGTCAACATCATTTTTGCTGTCATAAACGATTTTTCCTGTGTTTCCGTTCCAAATTGAAAAAGATCTTCCTCCGAAACTTACCATTTCGTCCAAATCTCCATCACCGTCTGTATCTCCCATATCAGCAACTAGATTTAATCTTCCCATGCTAGGATCTAATTTTAAAGCAGCTGCATCTGGAAAAACTGTTGCATCCAATTTCAAGCTTTTCATACGCTTAACATCAGAATAA
>NZ_DASWYK010000190.1:0-11756 GCF_036405015.1 Flavobacterium sp.
TTTTGTGGACGGGGGTTTCAGTAAAAACTCTATTTACATGAATTTATTGGCTGAGGCCTTTCCAGATGTAGAGGTTTATGCGGCTTCGATGGCGCAGGCGAGTGCACTTGGGGCAGCGTTGGCGATTCATCAAAACTGGAACCCAAAACCGATTCAGAATGATTTAATTGATTTGAAATTCTATAAACATTAAATGCAATATTTTTTATCAATACGATAAGTGAAATATTAAACATAAAAACATCTGTCTAATAGAAAGAATTATGAAAAAGAAAATATTTAGTATACTGTTTGTATTATCGGTACTTTTTTTCTCCTTTAAAAAAGCATCTTCGTCTGTAGTTTTGGAGGAAGTGACCGTAAAAGCACCATTTGAAATGCCAGTCATTAAAATTCCGAATTTTAGTAACTGCAAAAAATTTTCTATTGTAGATTTTGGAGCTGTAAAGGGAGATAAGGAAAAAACTTCTGATGCCATTACAAAAGCAATTGCAAAAGCTAGTAAAGCAGGAGGAGGAACTGTGGTAATACCTGAAGGCGAATGGCTGACAAAGAAAATTCATTTTAAAAGTAACGTCAATCTTTTTTTAAGTAAAGGTGCAGTTTTGCTTTTTTCGGAAGATCCAAAAGATTATTTACCAGCAGTAAATTCAACTTGGGAAGGCTATGAGTGTTACAATTATTCTCCTTTGATTTATGCTTACAAGTGTAAAAACATTGCCATAACAGGTGAAGGTGAATTAAAAGCAAAAATGGATGTTTGGAAACAGTGGTTTGCTCGTCCGAAAGCACATATGGAAAGCTTAAAAAGACTCTACTATCTAGCTTCTTATAATAAACCAATGAAAGAAAGACAGATGGTCAATGATACAGCAAATTTCCGTCCGCACTTTATCCAGTTTAACCGTTGTGAAAATATTGTCATGGATGGTGTTACGATTACAAATAGTCCGTTTTGGACCATTCATCCTTTTTTGTCAAAAGATGTTGTACTGCGAAATTTGAAAGTATATGCGCATGGTCATAATAACGATGGGGTAGATCCTGAAATGAGTCAGAATATGTTGATTGAAAATTGTGTTTTTGATCAGGGAGATGACGCAATTGCTATTAAATCGGGAAGTAATCAAGATGGATGGCGTTTAAACACTCCTTCTAAAAATATTGTGATGCGTAATTGCCTTGTCAAGAACGGACATCAATTGGTAGCTATAGGAAGTGAACTTTCGGGAGGTATAGAAAATGTTTTTATTGATAATTGTACTGTTGCTGAAGGCGCAAAATTAAATCATCTTTTGTTCATTAAAACTAATGAAAGAAGAGGTGGTTTTGTAAATAATATTTATATGACGAATGTAAAATCTGGTAAAATTGATCAGGGAATTTTAGGTATTGAAACAGATGTTTTATATCAATGGAAAGATTTGGTTCCAACAATTGAACGTAGACTTACACCAATTAAAAATGTTTATCTTGAAAATGTGAAAGCCACAAATGTCGAGTTTATTTCAAGAATTCAGGGACAAAAAGAACTTCCCGTAGAAAATATATTCTTAACCAATGTTACTGCAGAGCATGTAAAAAGACAAAATGAGATTAACGAGAATGTACTAAATTTTAATAGAAAAAATTAACGGTTGCCTTTACAGAACTGTTTTGATTTGTATTAAGAACGTGGTTTTGCCAAATTTCTGTCGTACATAACAATCGTTCCAGCAACAGCGACATTTAGACTTTTCTCAGATTTAAATTTTACTAAATGATGACACTTTTCCATTACTTTTTTGGATAAGCCATGATCTTCTGCGCCCAATATATAAACACATCGTCTTGGATGTTCAAAAGTTTCCAAATCAGAAGCTTTCTCCGATAATTCAACGCCAACTAATCTTGCTCCTTTAGGTAAATTTTCGAAAAAGTCTTCAAAAGTATCATAATGAAAATAAGGAATTGCTTTTACTGCATCGTGAGTATCACAAGCTTGTTTGGCATATCTGTTTCCTATGGTAAAGATATACGTAGCACCTAAATTTTGAGCAGAACGCCATAAAACGCCTAAGTTTTCTGGCGTTTTACCATTTTGTATTCCTATTCCAAAATACTCATTTGTAAAGTTATCATTCATAAATGCAAAAGTACAAACTGTAAATACATAAATCAATTTTTATTGTATTTTGAAAGTTGTAAAATTCTATTTATTATGGATTTTTATTGTAAATGAATGAAACTTATTTGCTTAGACGTTTTACAAATTCGGCAGTAAGTAAGTTACATTCATCTTCTAGTATTCCACTGTTAATTTTAGGTTTATTTCCCCATTTTGGAACATCTTCTGTATTAAGAATATTAAATTTTGAAGTAAATCCGCCAACATACGGAACAGATGAGCCATAAATAATTTCAGCAATTTTATGATGACGTATCATGTAAGAGCACATTATACAAGGTTCATGGGTTGTATACATAATCGCTAAATGCAGTTGATCTGAATATCCATTTTGTATAGCATCTCTTATAGATAAAATTTCAGCATGATTGGTAATATCTCCAGTTGTTTTTCCCGATTCTGTGCCTTTACCGATGATCTTTCCGTTTAAAACAATTAGAGCACCAACAGGCGGATTACCTGATTCTAAAGCATCTTTGGCAAGATTTAAACATTGGCGCATATAGTATTGTATATCTTCTTGCATGAATTCTGTTTTCTTATAATGTTAATTTAAAAGTACAAAAAAAGGCTTTTTTTAGAAAGCCTTTTTATTAATGTAATAGTTATGGTTTAAGATTTTTGAAGAAACTGTCTTAAAACCTGTTCTTGTTTGTTTTAGATTATAAGCCAGTTTATAATTAATTAATTTTAACCAAATGTTTTTCAATAGCCGCTCTTTGAGGTTCGTATTGTGCTGGAAGTTTTAAGTTTTTACCCAATTCTTCTAAGCTTTCATCTACTGTAAATCCTGGATTGTCAGTTGCAATTTCGAATAAAACTCCTCCTGGTTCTCTGAAATACAAAGAGTGGAAATATTGTCTGTCAATTTGTGGTGTAATTTGCAATCCGTAATCTTCGATTTTTTCACGGAAGTGCATTAAAATTTCATCATTTTTGACACGGAAAGCCACGTGATGAACAGTTCCGTTTGCATTAAGACCACGTTTTTCATCTGCTAATTCTACTAAGTCAACAATGGCAGCGTTTTCTACAGCATCTGTAGCGTAACGGTAACGGTTTACATCTTGGTCAATTAATTTGTAACCAAAGATTTCGGTTAAAATCGCAGCAGTTGGTTTAATATTGTTTAAAGTCAAAGTAATGTTGTGAAAACCTTTTGTGGCTACATCTGCTTTTACCTCATCAGTTTCCCAA
Organism: Flavobacterium sp.; assembly: GCF_036405015.1. Lineage (GTDB taxonomy): Bacteria > Bacteroidota > Bacteroidia > Flavobacteriales > Flavobacteriaceae > Flavobacterium. Next base: position 3,365 of record NZ_DASWYK010000190.1, read on the forward strand.
GCTTTTCTGTTATCTTCGGTTTTAGATTCAATTAATTCTAATTTTAAACCATCTGGATCTAAGAAAGTCAAATATTTTTCTCCAAATTTCTCAGCTGGTTTATTGTAGATTACATTGTATTTTTCGAAACGTTTCTGCCAGAAATCCAAACTTCCTTTTGGAACAGAATAACCAATTTCTGTAGCCATTCCAGAACCTTTTTTTCCTTGTTGAATTCCTTCTCCCCAAGGGAAAAAAGTTAAGATCGTTCCTGCACTTCCAACCTCATCACCAAAATAAAAGTGATACGTTCCTGGATCGTCAAAATTGACTGTTTTTTTGATAAAACGTAATCCTAATATGTTAGCGTAAAAGTTGAAGTTTCTTTTTGCATCACCTGCAATTGCAGTAATATGGTGTAAGCCTAAAATTTTATTTTCCATGGTATTTGTAATATTAAATTGTTATTGATTTCTCTTTGATTTCTTTTACAAATTTACACCCGTTATAGCTCTGGATCGATTAACCTAGATTAAGAAATAAGAAACCTCTAATTTATATTCTAAAGCAATAATTAAATAATGTTTTTATGTTTTAAATAATTGGTTATTAGTGTTTTGATTTTTATTTGAAGTTTTCGTTTTATAATGTGTCGTAATTTAAAGTTTGAAGTCTTTTATTTAGAAAAATAATCCAAATAATAGTAATGAAAAAGCCGACAAATTGCCGGCTGTTTATAATTTTATAAAGATTGATTTTCGAAGTTTGGATTCGATGTTTTTAGTTTTATGTCCTTTTCCTGTGGTATCTTCAACCAATAAAATAGATCCAGTTTCAAATTTTCTTTTTTCTCCTAAAGAAGTTTCTATTTCTACACCGCCTTCCAATAAAACAATATATTGACGATCTGGGGCATTATGAAAATCATAATCATAAGAAGGTTTGACTTCTCTAAAAACAATTGATTTTACAGGTTCATCATCAGATAAAAATCCGATATCGCCATTGTTTTTCAACTGAACTTCGAAGTCCTCAAAATGGCTTTCGCCGTTGGAATCACTGTAAACTCGGGTTATCGTAATCATTGCTTTTTATTAAAAATCAAGGCATTTGCACAATCAACTTCATCTTTACTAATAGTATGTCCCATATTTGGATAAATCTTTTTGGTAACATCTGCACCCATTTTTGTCAGAAGAGTTTCTGAATCATTTACTCTTTCTACTGGAACATGAAAATCAGGATCACTTGTTCCTATGAAAATAGGTGTGTTTTCAAAATTCCCTGAATAATGATTTTCATATACTTTATCGCCAATTAGCCCGCCTGTAAATGCGACAACGCCTCCATATTTTGCAGCATTTCTAGCAGTAAATTCTAAAGCCAAACAAGCGCCTTGTGAAAATCCAAGGAAATAAATATTCTCCTTTTCAATTCCGTTTTGCTGAATAGCGACCACAACTTGATGAATTGCTTCTAAAGATTTTGAAAAAGAAGGCTCATTTTCGTTAAGAGGAGCTAAGAAAGAGTACGGATACCAAGTTCTGTTTTCTGCTTCGGGAGCTACCAAAGCAAAATCATCTACTTTGAGATGTTTTGCAATTGAAAGAATATCATGAGCGCTGGCTCCACGTCCGTGAATTAGAATTAAAGCTTTTTTGGCTTCGTTTAAAGGTACGCCGTCGGTTAATATATCAGTATTCATAAGTTTTGTATTTGAATTAATTTTAAAAGAGTTGAAATTATTTTTTCCAAATATCCTGATATTCTTCAGGGTGTCTTTTAAATTGTGCGTGAACATAAGGACAAAGCGGTAAAACCATCAAATTATTAGCACGAACATATGATGTCATTTCATCCAAAAGTTTTTTGGCATAACCTTTTCCTTCAGCTTCTGGTTCAACTCCTGTATGATAAACAGTAAGTAAATCAGGTTTTAGACTTACCGTCATTTCTCCTTGTTTTTTGTCATCAACATAAAGATTAAAAGCTCCATGTTTTTTTTCGTCTAATTCTAGTTTTATCGTTTCCATATTTTCTATTTGTGGTAATTTGTATATTTAATTTTTACTTTTAAAAATGAAGTCTGCAATCGCTTTTTTTTTTACAGACTTCATTTTTCTTTCCTTTTAAAGTTATTCTTTAATGAAAGCCAAAATATCTTTGTTAATTGTTTCTGCTTCTGTAGTTGGCATTCCGTGAGGAAATCCAGGATAAGAAATTAATTTTCCGTTTTTCAAAAGTTTTGCCGCTTTTGGTGCTTGATTGTAAGGAACAATTTGATCGTCTTCTCCATGCAATACAAGAACCGGAATATCTAAACTTTTAAGATCTTCTGTGAAATCTGATTCAGAAAAAGCTTTAATTCCTTCATAATGAGCCAATACAGAACCCATCATTCCCTGACGCCACCAATTGTGTTTTATTCCTTCTTGTACTGTTTGTCCTTCGCGATTCCATCCGTAAAACGGAATTGGGAAATCGTAAAAATATTGTGATCTATTGAATCCTGTTCCTTGTCTTATTTCATCAAAAACAGATAAGGGTACGCCATCAGGATTATTTTCATTTTGAATCATAATAGGGGTTACTGCACTAATGATTACTGCTTTCGCAACACGTCCTTTTCCATATTTTGCAGCATAACGAATTACTTCTCCGCCACCTGTTGAATGTCCTACGTGAATTGCATCTTTTAAATCAAGAGCTTCTGTCAAAGCTGCAACGTCAGCTGCGTAAGTTTCCATATTATTTCCTTCTGAACTTTGACCAGAACGACCATGTCCACGACGATCATGCGCGATAACTCTATAACCTTGTTTTAAGAAAAACATCATTTGTGCATCCCAATCATCGCTTGATAAAGGCCATCCGTGGTGAAAAACTATTGGTTGTCCAGTTCCCCAATCTTTGTAAAAAATTTCTGTTCCGTCTTGTGTTTTAATAGTGCTCATTTTTCTTTTGATTTAGATTAATAAATTTTAATATTTCTTGTTGTTAAATTTCTTTTACAAACTTAGACAAGACCCAGAAGTCTGTCGATTAATCTAGATTAAGAAAAGAAAAATGAGTTGTTTTAAAATACTTTCTCGATCTAATATTCCTTAGACCTAAAGTTACAATATCTAATAGAATTATGAAGTTAATTGTGTAATTTATTGATAATGAATTGTTTTTTGGCTGTTCGAATCAAGAGGAATCAATAAAAAAAATCTGAGTTCTTCGTTGAAAAATATTCTGCATTTTAGTGATATTATAGAATAATTTATATGAGAATAGTAAATCGTTCTAAATTGTTTCTGGTGAGCTCAAATTAAAAAAGCCTTTAACTTTTTAAAAGTTAAAGGCTTTTTTGATGTAAATCAGGTTTTTGAATTCCTGAATTATTATTTTACTGTCACAGTAAAAGCAGTCAGAGTATTGGCAGTACCTCTATAAAATCTCATTCTGTTGTAGGTCCCCGCAGGAGTTCCCGCAGGAACTTTTAATACTATTTTATAGGTAGACGAACTTACAATTTCGACAGGATAAGTTACTGTTGCGGCTGTACTGTTATACATTATAACAGAGGTAACCGTATTCATTAAGGCACCACGTACTTCGAAAGTATCTCCTCCCTGTTTTTGAACAGGAGATCCAACTAACTCAGCACTAAATAAAGTAGGGTCAATAACACTAACTTTAAATCTGTTTTCTACACTTCCATTCTGCAGGATATATTTCCCATTTTTCACACGTAAATCATAAGTGCCAACAGGCATATCCTCAGGAAGAAAATAATAAATTCCATAACTGATAAAAGGTGTAGTAGCTGACGTTCCTAATGGTCCGCCTAAATGAACGATTTCTGCTGTATATTCCGTTTTCTGATCAGTTGCAGCTACTAGGTACACTCTGGTATTTTCTAGACTTAACCACAAATTTTCAACTCCATTCGTACTGCCACCAGTCGCAATGTTGACTAATCTCTGCAATGAACCTTTTGTATAGGTTTCTGGAGCTGCATATGTCCATGTCTGAGGCTCAACTTGTCTAAAATCTATTTTTAAAGTATATTTTTTTGTAGTTCCTGCTTTTGATGTTACAGTATACTCAGTACCATCTTTAAAAGCAATTTCTGCACCAGAAGCTGGCGAAATAGTAGCTTCAGTTCCCAGCACTATTTCTGGTTTAATTGTTGTTGGAATTGTAGTATTCGTACTCAAAGTAACTATAATGTTTGCATCGGTAATTGCTGCGCTGATTGTATTGTTCTCAGAATCTTTAAAAGAGAATGTTTCAATTTGGGTGTAGCCAGAAACCTTTATAACATCGCCTGGAATTGTATTTACTTTATCAATATATTCTGTGTCACACGAAAAAAATAGTACTGATAAAAAAAGTAATCCAACTGAAAATATATTGGTATTGTTTTTTTTACTCATGATTGTATTGGTTATGTAATTTTTAAATGATTTTATTTTATTAATTTTGCCATTATTGCTAAATGGGCTTTAATATTTTTTAAAATGCCTGTTTTCAATGCTCACAGTAATTCAAAAAGCTGTTTGATAGTCATGGGGTAATGAGATGATAATTGTAATTTGCAGAGACGCCGGTCAAGCTTTACTGCAGTACTTTTAATTATTTCGTAATCCCATGTTTCTTTTTTTAGACTTTTATAATTACAATACTCTTGTCCAAGTATAACTAATTGTACTACTTGAAGATCCTGGAGTTACAGTACTCACAGTAACTAAATAAGCTTCTGTTGCTGCTGCAGGATTAGTAATTGACTGCGAATTAAGACTTGCAGGAACCGTGTCTACTGCTTTCCAGATTACAATAGCTTTTTCAGGAGTCATGGTGTGATTACTAAGAAGATAAGAGTAATATCCTAATCCATAGTTAGTTCCTGAAATAGTTCCATTGTAACCTAAAACATTATATTTATCAGTTGGTGCAGCACCAAGATTAGCATTTTTTACATCAATGTTACTTTTCCATGTATTCCAGAATTCGCATTCTGAATCTAATTCTACTGTTCCAACGTACCAATGATCAGTATTGTTTACAGGGCGTATTGATGCACCATAAATACCTTCCCACTGTACATTTACATTGCCAATAGTTGCTGCTACTGGTGTCCAGTTTGAATCCACAGATGATGGAGCCTGCCATCTATTAACTGTTACTGATGTTGAAGTGGCTACACAAGTTTCTTCTAAAGCTGTTTTTGCAGTTTTATTTGTAACCTGCTGTTCTTGTGCTTTCGCCGTTCCCTGAGAATCGACAGTTTGTTCGTCTGTACTACATGATGTAATTGAAATAGCAGCTAATGCTAAAAATGATAAGATTATTTTTTTCATAATGATATATTTAATAGATTAATTTGGGCTTCTTTCATTACTTAAGCAGAAAAGACAGGCATTTTTTATTTCTATTTTGTAATTCTGATTGGATATTTCATTTTTGCTGTCAGATTATAGCTTTCCATTTGTATCCAATAGTCAGTATTAGTCTCTAAAGTCACAGCTGCAGGTAAAGCTCCAAAAGAATATTTTCCAGAAAAAGTAAAAAGGTCCAATCCATCGTTATACTGCTGAAATTGCCATTTTTTATTTCCCTGTGCATCTACAGCATATACTTTTGTAACTTCATAAGAAGGAATGAAATTTTCTCCTTTTACTTGCAAAGTTGTTGCCACTGGTACAGACAAAGTAGTTGTCTCAGTAGATAATTCATTTAAAACTAATTTTGGCTGTTGAATTACCACTTTTACAGTATAAATAGCTGTTGATCCATCTGCTGCTTTTGTAGTATATAAAAACGGCGTTTTTGCAAATACAGGAACTAGCTCTGTCGCTGCAGGAGAGATAGTTGTTTTTTCAGGCAAAGCTATAGAAGTTTCCAGATATTCATATTCATAATAAGAAGGTAGGTAAACCGTTATAGTTCTGTCTAGATTGTTTACAGCACTATAAATAGCTTGACTTTCACCTGGGTTTATTACTTTAAAAGAAATAATTCTTCTTGCATCTAAATCGGTTACAATTTCTGTAACATCATCTTCTTTTACATCTGTCCATCTGTCTTCTTCGTTATCACAAGAAGTTAAAAGACTAAATAATGCAAAAGCAGTAAAAAGTAATGGTGTTTTAAATTTATTGATTTTAGTATTCATTGATTATTATTTGGATTGGTTATTTAATTTCAAATTTGGTACTTCCTTTTGGCACCATCACATAATCAAAAGTGTAGTACATATGAGGCGTATCTTTGAACCATTCTGATGAAGTGTAAACATCTTTATAGACAGAAATCATTTTAATTTTAGCATAATTTCCATTAGCCGTTTTAAGAATTACAGTTCTTGCAGGAATAGTAGTTCCATTTCTAATTTTAAGCGGATCTCCAAGTGCGTAAGCTACGTGTGCTTTTTGAGGATTTGTTCCGTCGCTTACTACTACACCATCAAAATCGTATAAGTACCATCCTGTTCCGTTACCAAAAGCACCAGCATCATCAGTTCCGACGATGTCGATTCCTGTTTTAAATTCGCTATCAGCAGGAATATCTACTACTTCGTCAAAAGGTTTGGCAACAATTGTAATTCCTCCAACACCACCTGCTTGATAACCATTGTTTTGCGTATTAGTTCCATTATTTCCAGACAAAAAGCTGGCATAAAGTCCACCAAAAGCTAAGTCCCATTTTTTTGTTTTTTTATAAGAACCATCAACAGACTTATTTTCTTCTAAACTATAGTATAAAGTTGCAGAAGGAGCGGTTGGATTATCATCAGAAGTACTTCCCTGATAATTTTTTACATGTAGAAGTTTATTAAATAATGTGTTATTTGGGACTTCAGTGCCTGGTTCTTCACCATTTCCATTTTCTTCTGCAGGTTTATCATCAGATGAGCATGCTGATAATGTTACTGCGATTAGAAAAAGAGTCAATACGGTGTGTGGTATTTTCTGTATTGAAAGTTTAATTTTTTTCATTGGATTATTATTTTGTATTTAAATTTTTGGTTCCATCATTTTGTACATAATATCTAAAAGTAAAATAGGGAGCTGGCCAGTTTAAATCGGTTACAGCTGGCGGATTTCCTTTGTATGCATTTACGAGTTGCAGTTTTGCATATTTTCCGTTCGGAAGCTTGATAGCATAAGTTCTGTTCGGAATAGACTGCATAATATGACTACTCAAACTGTAATAAAACCATCCCGCAGAACTTGCAGAAGAAGACCATCCGATTTTGGTAATTTCACTTGCAGCGAATTCGTTGTCAGATGGTGCCTGTATTACATTTTTATAATCTTCATTAATTAAAACTACAGCCGTGTTATTTGCGGGTCCTTCAAATCCCGGATTGTATTGATATTTTGAGTTATTGACATACACTTCACTATTGTAAGGTCCTGTAAAAGCAATATCCCAGTCATTTGTTTTCATGTATTGTAAAGAATCTGCCTTTGTGTGTAGCCATATTTGTTTTTGATCACTGAAACGAAATAAAAAAGTATGAAACCCTCTTTGTTCTTTACCATCTGTATTACCACCCATTGAGGCTCCTGTATCTCCTGCCAGATCTGTTATCACAGTACTTTTACCATCGGCAAGTGAAGCCGATGTATCTTCTTCATTACTGCTGCATGAGGTTATCACAACCGCGATAAAAAGTGGTATAAGCCACATGCATTTTTTAACTACTTTGTTTGTTTTCATTTGGAAATTATTAATGTTAGTTATTTTTGTGATCTTTAAAGAAACGGTAACTTAAACCTCCAAGAAGTATTCTTCCGGGCTGTCCAGGCATTAGAGGATCTGTATAATTGAAAATATTATCGGCAGTAAAACGAATACTGAGATGATCATTCAATAAACGCTTTTCAAGACTGGCATTGGTCAGCCAATAGTCTTTTACAAAGATGTCGTACTTGTCTATAAACTGGTTTCCGTTTCGGTCTCCAAAGGGATATTTTCCTCTAAAATTTACCCTTACGCTTGCGCTAATTTTCCAAGGCTCGTAACGGTAAAAGATCGCTGTGTTGGCCATATGGCGTGATCGGTTTTCGATTCCCCAGTAATCCTTTGGTCTTGGTTTATAAGAGTTTCCTGTTGCAGGATCATGAATGTTTTGATTATAAGGCCATTTTCCAGCTCTAATACTGTCTTTGACACTTAAATCCTGAGCGATTAAATACTGATATCCCGCACTTATTTCGAGATTTTTTATGGGACTAAGTTTTAGACCAATTTCAAATCCTTTATTGACAGCTTCGGGCAAGTTTTGATACGTATAAATAATTCGATTATTCGTACCTGTAGCAACTTGTATACTATTTATCTGATTGGTTATCTTATGGTAAAAAACATTTCCTTCAATTTTAATTTTTTTAGAAGGTTCTAAAACTAGTCCAGCATT
>NZ_DASWYK010000191.1:0-20593 GCF_036405015.1 Flavobacterium sp.
CTTAATATAACTTTAAGTAAAACAGATTTTATTTCTTCTAATGCAACTTTTCATATTACAAAAGACAATTAAAATACTAAAAAAAAACCTCGACTTAAAAAAAAATCGAGGTTTTTCCATTTTACGAACCTTACTCCTCACTCAAATAAGGATTCAAAATCTCCGCCAATTCATTGACCCAATACTAATTGTCTTCAAAATTTGTTAGTCCAATTTGGAGGGTTTCGTGTTGTTGTATTACAATTTTTAACCTATTCTAAAAATTAATGCCTCATTTTGGTTTACAGCAATTTTGTAAGCTTCTTTAATATTTTCAAAATATTCTATAACAAAAGCTCTCTGACTAGGTCTTGTATGTGGGTGATTCTCTTTTTCACCTGCTTCCCAAAATTCAACAAATTTTTCATTTGTTATTATATCCAATATCGTTTCTTTATTTTCTTTGACTTCTTCAGAACTTGAATAACCGATATAGCTATCATCAGAAGAAAATGAATCATTGCCTTGCATAATCTTTCCTACTTTTTCACTCCCAAGTCCTGAAAACTTATTTAATATTTCTAGCAAATCAATTGCATAATAACTTAAATCTGCTGTTTCTTTTAAGGACTCTAATTCCGAAAATTCATTAGCTATTTGATTTTTTAACTCCTCGTCTGAAAGTTTGTACAATGAACCTGTTAATGCCATAAATCTTTTTAATTAATAATTTTTACTAAAAGTTACTAGAATATCTCAAAAGCAAATATAATATTTACAATAACGATATTGACTATCAATTCCGAATTAGGCTTGTTTTCGATTCCTGCTCATGAGCGAAATCCTTAACCATATAATTTCTAATTGTAAATTGCAATAAAAAACCTCGACTTTAAAGATCGAGGTTTTACATTTCTAACTTCTACTCCTCACTCAAATAAGGATTCAAAATCTCCGCCAATTCATTGACCCAATAATAATTGTCTTCAAAATTTGTTAGTCCAATTTGGAGGGTTTCGTGTTGTCGCATTACGCCGAGAGCTAAAATGCAGTTTACTTGTCTTAAAATTTTAGCCATATCTTCGGGATCGATAATATGGTTAAAAAAATCAATTAGCCTTGTTTCGGCTTCTTTGGAAAGGGTGTTGTTTTTCATAAAGTGAAGAATTTAAGAAAAACCCTCGTGCCTTAGCAGTCTTACGCTTCTTCACGGCGTCAAAGTCCTTTCGGAGCTTTACTACATAGCACAAGGGCAAATTTTGATGCGTTCTTAATGTGAAGATTTAAGAACTACAAATATAGGAAAAATCTTTGTTTTATATTCTTTTTCCTACAACTACTTTATGTTCTTTAACAAATATACTAAATCTATATTTTGGGATGTATTTATCGCATTTTTGTCAATTAGAGGAACATTTGACTACTCTTTAATATATCAATATTGGAAAGGAATTTTATATATTTTTGAATTAACATAATTCTAAACAACTTCAATCTAAATGATAGAAAATATTGCAATTCCAGAAATTCTAAAAAAGGAAATTGGTAATGATGAAATCTTATTTTTTGTAAAAGCAAAAAAAGAACAACCCATCAAACATTGTATCTCAGTTATGGGTTTTGGTCTTTTTTGGATGTCATTTATATCCCTGCTATTTTCTGTATTTGATAATTCTTCTTCATACACATTCATTATATTTTACTCTTTCTTCATTTTACCAGGATTACTATGCTTTATACTTGGTTTTCTCGGATTATTTAAATCCGGAGGTTATTTTATTGGAACTCACAATAGAATGGTATGCTATACATGGGGAAAAGTAGATTCGCATTTATGGACAAACTTTAGTTCAAAAATTATCTCTTTTGGAAGCAAAGACCACGGCAATTTAGTATTTGAACTAAAGACAGGAGTTGAGATTGTTCGTAAAAACAAAACAATATTTTCGCCAACGAAAATAAATATTGGAGATATTATTTATGCATCTGAAATTGAACAATATTGCAGAGAAAGAATTATGGAAAACTCCATGAAGTAAAGCATCAACCTCAATTGTATTTCAGAAAGTCCAAGCGGGGTGAAATATTTATTTAAAAAAAATGCAAGACCAAAAATTGATCTTGCATTTTTACAAAGTGATAAATCTAAAAAAAAAAAAAAATCTTTTTTAGACTCTCTGACGCTCGTGTATTCCTTCTTTAATTTCTTCCACCATTTTTTTATTAAAAGCGGGCAAATCATTCGGGTTTCGGCTGGTTACTAATCCGTGGTCTACGACAACTTCTGAGTCTTCCCATTGCGCTCCGGCATTTATCAAATCGTTTTTAACAGAGAAAAACGAAGTTACTTTTCGACCGTCTAAAACATCAGCATCTACCAGAATTTGCGGTCCGTGACAAATGGCGGCTACTGGTTTTTTACTTTCAAAAAACGAACGTACAAAATCTACTGCAGCTTCTTCTCTTCTTAATAAATCAGGATTTATAACTCCCCCTGGCAGAACCAAAGCATCGTAATCGGCTTCATTGGCCTGATCCAATACAACATCAACATTATATTCGGTGCTCCAATTTCCGTCTTTCCAAGATTTGATCGTTCCAGATTTCAAACTAACGATATCGGCATTCCAACCTTGCTCTTCCAGATAGGCTTTTGGAGATGCTAATTCTGATTCTTCAAAACCGTTTGTGGCTAATATGGCTATATTCTTTTTCATAATTTCTAATTTTTAAAATGTTATTAATTTTGATTTACCTAAAATTAGTTATTTCAAAAAGTCAGCGAAAACAGATGATGTTAAAGCTTTCTTTAATAAAAGTTAATTAATTGAATTACAATTTTTTATTAAAAATAAAACTGAAATTATATAAGATTGTCGTCAATTTGGTTTACTATTTTATACGAGCAATTTATTTCAAAACAAACTCATTTTCTTTCAGCTTTTTCAAAACTGCAGCGATAATTTTAGAACGACATTCAGAATTTTTGATTGTAGAAGATGTTTTTACCCAATAACGAATATTAAGCTGAATAACGCCCGCAGCGGCGACATCTGTAATTACAGCAGCGTTTTCGTGATCTTTTTCGGTTACATCTTCACTACTTCCCAAAACTTCTTTTACGAGTTCGATGGCACGTGTATAATCAGAACCATATTCTAGTCCGACCGTGAAAGTCTGAAGCAGAAATCCTTCACTATTATAGTTAATTAGTGTATTTTTTATAAGAAGTGCGTTTGGAATATAAATGATTTTAGAATCGCTTTTTACTTCGGTATCACGAAGATTGAGGTTAATTACTTCGCCTTTTACACCATTACTTTCAATAAAATCGCCAATATTAAAAGGACGTTTAAAAGCCAATAGAATTCCGGCACGAAAATTTTCTCCAATATCTTTAAGGGCAAAACCAATAACAAAGGCAGAGATTCCGGCTCCGGCAAGCATACTTTGCGCAATTCCGTCGAGGCCAATAATCCGGAACATCAACAGAATTCCAATAATAATTAAAACCGATTTAATTAGGCGGGCAATAAAGGTTGCCAAAAGACGGTCGTGCATTCTAACTTTAAGTCGGTTTCCTGCAAAAATTCCAACCCGTGACGCTATGAACCAGGAAACGAGAACAACCAAAACGGCAAGAATAAATTTGGGAGTAAGATCGACTATACTGTAATAATAACTTTCTAAATGTTTAAAAACGTCTTGCAAAAAATTTTCCATAATAACCGGCATAAAAAGTAAAAACTTTAAAATTAAGATTAAGAAAACGAAAGCATTTACAGGATTCTAATGGAATATTATAAAATCTGACTTTCAAATTATAATTCATTAGAAATCAATACAATTAAACTTTTTATAGTGTTTTTATAACTTTTAAGGGATATTCAATCTGGTATTTAAAGATAATTTTACTACGATCGTAAATTAAAATAGTATTTAAAATAATTATTATGGAGACACTACAAAAAGTTATTGAATTACTATCCAAACAATATAATTCACGCATTTCTATTTTGGGCAACAGTTTAGATGGTAGATTTAATTCTATACTGGACACGAAAACTGGTGCAATGTTTTCTGTATCTAATGAATATTTCTATGTATTTAAGGATTCAAATGACAATTTTTGGTCTACTACACCCAAATCTTTTATTTATAACGAAAAGAAATATTATCCAAAAGTAGGTGAAGAATATACTCGGAAAGACGGAATAAAATATTCTTTTACCACCAAAGAAACTGTTCTTGAAAAAGCTGTTTCTTATTTTGAAAAATTTATAGGTGAGCATTACGGAATTAAAGTTGTCCATCGAAAACTCTTCTTTTATGAAGATGTCAATACAAACAAATTCAAGTTGACTCTACAGCAATTTAAAGCAAAAAGATACGACAGAATTAATGCTTATATCTCTTTTAATTAAAATGTACTGATAATCTATTACCAGAAAAAGAAACTAAAGAAAAGTGATTGAAACGAATAACCTACGTTTCGCTTTTTTTAGTGATTACCCAACTGTACGCATTCTTAGAATGCAGCATCTTAAAATTTTGATTTGGTTTTAAAATGCAAATTACAATTTACTTAAAAGGACAGCGCTTAATTTAATCGCTGTCTTTTTTATTTTGTATTTTTTTTGAGATCAATTAGTTACCAAAACATTCCTAAATTATCATCTCTTCTATTTTAAAAAAAACTTATTTTAATATAAATAAAACTTTTAGTGGCTTAACAAATAAAATGCGAATTTTTATTTTACTATTTCAAAGACAAATTAAATACCACTTCTTATGCCATTACAACATAAAATAGTAGAATTAATGTCCAAAAAATACAATACCAATATTACTGTTATGGGCAATTATGAGAGTAGCAACTATACTTCTATTCTAGACAATGACAATGGGACAATCTTAGTTGTTTCCAATAGCGATCAATTCTCTTTCAAAGATCAGGATCGTAATTTATGGCTGACTGTTGTAGAATCATTTCATGCAGATGGTAAACAACATTTCCCTAAAATAGGCGAATCATATACTGTAAACAATGGAGTAAAATATAATTTTACCACAAAAGAAGCAATTGTAGATATGGCTGTTAAATATTTTGACAAGCATCGTCACAATAATGCTTAATCTTCTATCGGTTTAAATTCATCATCCTAACGGTACTCAAAAAGTGCCGTTTTTTTTCGCATTATTTCCTACAAAATAAGATTAAAACTTATTTCCTTTTCTATATATTTGTCTCCAAACCTATTAAACTTTTAACCTATGATTATTGTTATAATACTTGTTGTTTTTATATTCTTTGGAGTCTTGATTTATAATTCTCTTATCGGAAAAAGAAATCAGGTAACCAATGCTTTTTCTGCTATTGATGTGATGTTGAAAAAACGTTTCGATTTGATTCCGAATCTGGTAGAAGTCGTAAAACAATACACCAATTACGAACAAAGTACTTTAACTAAAATTGTAGAACTTCGTGCAAAAGCCACTTCTGGCTCTTTGACAGATGCCGAAAAAGCAAGTTTAGATACCGAATTAAGCACAACAGTAAAAGGTCTTATGGTCACTGTTGAAAATTATCCTGATTTGAAAGCCAACACTAATTTCCTGAATTTACAATCGACTTGGACAGAAAGTGAAGAACAAATCGCGGCAGCCAGAAGAACTTACAATTCAGCAGTGACTGATTATAATAACGCAATCATGATGTTTCCTGGAAATATGTTTGCCGGAATGCTGAATTATTCTAAAATTGATGTTTTGGAAACACCTGCAGAAGAGCGTAAAAATATAAGTGCAAAAGAGCTTTTTAATAATTAATGGATTCAGAAATCAATAGTAATCAAGCCTTGCAAGAGGTTTTGAACACACTGGAAATTGACCGAAAAAAAATAGCAGAAACCTATCAAACCTGTTACATATTATTTGGACTGGCTGTTGTAATTTTAGTTATTGGTTTTCTTATTCAGTTTCCAACTTTATCTGTTTTTGGTGCTTTGGTTCCGGCTATTATTGGTATTGTAATGTATTACAAAATAGATGAAGAAGCCAAAAAATATAAACTTACTTATAAAACAAACGTTGTTGCATCGGCTTTAAAAAAAGTGAATGAGACTTTAATGATTACGCCACAAAGCGGATTATCACATTCTGAATTTGTGAACTCTGAACTTTTTACAACCCGACCAGATCGTTATAAGACTCAGGATTTAATAAGCGGAACAGCTGATAAAACTTCTTTCTGGTTTGCCGAAGTTCACGCCGAATACAAAACCGAAAGACAAACAAAAAACGGAACCCGTACCGAATGGCATACCATTTTTGAGGGAATTATTTTTGTTGCCGATTTCAATAAAAACTTTAATGTTTCGACGGTTGTACGTCCAAAAGGATTTGGCGCTGCTATTGGATCTTGGTTTTCTAAAAACGTTTTTAGTTTTGGAAACACCGAAGTGATCCAATTAGAAAACCCGGAGTTTGACAATATTTTTGTTACCTATTCCAAAAACCAAATTGAGGCCCGCTACATTTTGACGCCTGCTATGATGGAAAGAATTCTGGATTTAAACAAAAAATCTGACGAGAAGATTTCGCTCTCTTTCATAAATTCTAAAATGTATATTGCTTTTCCATTATCTCATAATTATTTTGAACCACCTATTCATTCCACTCTTTTAGACCCAGATTTACTTACCAATGACATTTCGATTGTGCAGTTTATGCATAATATTGTGCAGGAACTGGATTTGAATACTAGAATTTGGGGTAAGGAATAGCAAAAAATAGAATTTCCTAATCTTTATTCTAATACTTAATTCAGAGAATACGACAATGGAAGAAGTTTGAAAAATTAAAGAATCATATATGATCGATGATTTTTTAGTAATCAAAACAATTACAAAGATAAAGGAACTGGCAAAGGAGAAAGACTTTCCTATACAGTCGAAGGAACAACAGCAAGCAACAACTTCTGTTACAAAAAATAAAAATCGAGACTTCTAGTTACTTCTATGTGTACATACTTATTGTTTTTTATAAAAATGGAAAGAATACCGATCTAATGGAAATAAAATAGTTTACTCAAAAAAAAACTAATTTTACACGCAACCATCTGACAATTAACTCATCTATTTAATAAAACCAATAGAAAATGAGCAAAATTTTAACCTTAAGTATTATTACATTCTTATTTTTTGCCTGTTCTAGCGAAAATGCTGAAACGGAAACTCAAGTAATTTTTTCTACAGAAAATTCAACCAAAGTTAATTTAGCTATAGGAATCAAGAAAGATGCAGATTTACGTGAAGTATTTAATACGCTGAATGAACTAAAATTTGACATTCTACAAATGAATGGCTTTTTCTTTCACTCCAATACTCCTAAAAGTGGTATTGAAAATTTGATCAATACCTTAAATGAAAAACCTTATATCAAAACCGGTGCTTGGGCTGCTACACCCCACTCCGTTTTTTATATGGAGTCAATAAACAAAACGCATATCGGAAATGTTTTGTTCAACATGGACGTTAACAATCAAAATGACTTTCTTGAATTAATTTCGTCACTAAAATGGGAAGACGGATCAATTGGAACTAAAAATATTTATTTAGGTGTGCCTATAGGAAGTCACACGTACTGGAAAACTGAAATGAAAAAGTATTCTTTTGTTACATTCACCGAAACTTTTGATCAGGTTTGTCTATCTTATCGAAATGCTTCTGTGATTTCGGCAGAAGTCCCTGCACGTGGTCAGGTAAATCAAACCATTCCAATTAAAATCAAATTTAATGTTGATAATGGCTGTGGTAGTTTTAGTTCTATCTCTGAAACAAATTTAGGAAACACCAAAACGATTACCATAAAAGCAAAATACGAAGGATGTTTTTGTACCATGAATATTCCAACAATTGAAACTACCTATAATTTTACTGCTAGAACAGCCGGTAATTATACACTTAAATTTTCAAAAGGAGATGGAAGTTATGTGATTTATGTGATAAATATTAATTAGTAAAAATTTAGATTTTATTTATCGTAAATCTTTTTTGATCACCAAATATTTCAAATTGGTAGTTCCAGCATTGCTTATCCCGTGTTCGGCATTTGGCGGGCAGTACAAACTTGTATTTGGTCCAACCACAACCGTTTTTCCGTCTAAGAAAAAAGAAGCGGAACCTTCGAGAATATAAAAGAATTCTTCTTCAGGATGATGATGTGGCGCGTGTGTCGATTTTCCGGGTTCGACAATACTCATTTTTAAAGTGTTTTCATGAGTGAAATTTTTATCACCAAACCAATATTGATAACCTACTTTGGTTTTCGTGGCTTTGTCTAATTCAAAATGATTGACACAATTTTCGATTGTGTATTGTGGTGGTGCGGTTTCTTTTTTGGTTTCCTGAGCGAAAGCTATTTGTTGGAACAATAAAACAGTAAATGTGGTTTTGATGGTAGTTAGTGCGTTCATTTTTTTTATTGTAATGTTACGAAAAAAACAAATACAGATTGTTGTGTTGATGTTTTTCATCATTTATGGAAAAGAAAATTCAATAAAAGTCCCATAGGGACGAAATATTTATAGAATAAATAATCCCTATTTAAAAGAGCTCCAGCGGAGCGAAATATTATAGAATTTTACAAAAAAATTAATTATATCGCTCCGCTGGAGCTTTTTTCTCTTCTGGTAATCCGAAAGATCTATAAATATTTCATTCCTCTGGAATTTTACCAAAAATAATTCTTCATGTTAAACTTTGTCAAAGTTTGAAACTTTGACAAGTTCTTCTGAAAAAAGATACTTTCTCGCCTAGCCCTGATCGAAACGGCATCCTTTTGTGTTGGGGTTCAACACAAAAGATACAGTGAAGAGCGGGACAAAACGTCCTTAAAAACGAAAAATGTGGTGCTTCAAAAAAATATTTTAAAAATTAAATCTCAATTAAATCAAGGCTTCACAAGTATTTTTAGAATTGCTTATTGTACGATAAGAAAATATTATGATAAAAATATTTTGTAATTCGAAAATCCGCCATACATTTGCCTAACAGTGTTAAACGATTTAATACTCGAATACAATGGCTAGCAAAGATCGAATTTTAAGACAAAAAGAAGAGACAAGAAATAATATTCTTGGCGCTGCTTATGATATCGTAAAAGAAGAAGGCTGGAATGGTTTGAGTATGCGTAAAATTGCCGACAGAATCGAATATACTGCTCCTATTATTTATGAATATTTCTCAAATAAAGAAGCAATTTTAGAAGAACTGACTGGCAAAGGTTTCGTCAAACTGACTAAAGAATTGCAAACCGCAATAGATAAGTTTGAAAAACCCGAAGATCAATTAGAAGCCATGTGGATGACTTACTGGGACTTCGCTTTTACTAATACTGAAATGTATCAGCTGATGTTTGGTGTTCAAATGACGTGCTGTGCACAACGATGTTCGGCTCAAGAGGGACCTTACAAATTATTTACTCAAGTGATTGCTGACGTAATGAAAGACAGCAACCCGAGTCAAGATATTATAAAACAAAAGTACTTCACTTTCTTTTCTGTTATTCATGGTTTAATCGCCATCAATATCATTAATAAAAGTGACATTTTAGAAACAATTAATGCCCAAATTTTGAAGGATGCCATTGGTGGTATCATCAAATCAATACAATAATATTTTTTTCAATTTTTACTTAACGGTGTAAAATGATTTAATCGGATAATATAAAATCCTTTTTTTTATAACCTTCACTTAACACTGTTAGAAAATTTAATCGAGGTAATAAAACTCTTTTTTTAGACTTTTACTTAACAACGTTAGATAATTTAATACCGATTTAAGAATACAGTTGAAAATGATTAAAGTATGGAAGTTTGTGCACTTTTACTTAACAATGTTAGATAATTTAATTCAATTAAATATGAATCCCGAGAATTCTAGAATTCCAACAATTTTTACCCGAGAAAATGTTCAACCAATTAAAACCAAAATGAAAATGAAAAATGTAATTATAACCAGTTTTATTCTGGCATTAGTTTTAAGCAGTTGTGCCGATAAAAATCAGGCTCCTACTGCTCCACCTCCACCGGTTTTACCAGTGTTGGCTATTACAAGTGCAAACACCATCACTGACTCCGAATATCCTGCTTCTATACAAGGAACTGTAGACGTTGAAATTCGTCCACAAGTAAGCGGAAACCTTGACAGAATTTTTGTTGACGAAGGTGCTTACGTAAACAAAGGACAAACATTATTTAAAATTAATGAGCGTCCGTTTCGCGAACAATTAAATAATGCTTTGGCAAGTCTTCATGCAGCTGAAGCGGCTTTAATCAACGCTAACTTAGAAGTTGATAAACTGACTCCACTTGTTCAAAATAAAGTAGTTTCTGACTATCAATTAAAAACAGCTAAAGCAACTCAAAAAATTGCTGCTGCCAATATCGAGCAGGCAAAAGCAATGGTGGGTTCTGCTAAAATTAATTTAGGATATACCAATGTTACAGCTCCAGTAAGTGGTTACATTGGAAGATTACCTAAAAAACAAGGAAGTTTAGTTTCTGCTTCTGATGTTGAAGCTCTTACTACTCTATCTGATGTTCACGAAGTATTTGCTTATTTCTCTTTAGGTGAAACAGATTTCATCCACTTTAAAGAACAATACGCTGGAAGTTCATTAGGCGATAAAATTAAAAAATTACCTCCTGTTACTTTGATTTTAGCTGATAACAATGCGTATCCAAAAACAGGAAAAATCGATATGGTTGACGGTCAGTTTGATAAAACTACTGGAGCTATCACGATTAGAGCAACTTTCCCAAATGCTAACGGAATTTTACGTTCTGGAAACACAGGAAGAATTCGTTTAGGATTAAACCACGACGATGCGATTTTGGTTCCGCAAGCGGCAACTGTTGAAATGCAGGACAAAGTATTTGTTTTCACAGTTGGAAAAGACAATAAAGTAACTAAAATGCCAATTACCGTTGTAGGGAAAAGCGGTACGAATTATTTAATTAAAGACGGCGTAAAATCTGGTGATCAAATCGTGTTAAGCGGTATTGACAAATTGCAGGACGGACAAGCGATTCAGCCTGAAAAATCAACTAAAGTTGCCGAAGTAACTAACAAAAAATAATCAAAAGAAATAATGTTCAAAATATTTATACAAAGACCAGTACTGGCAACTGTAATTTCCATCTTATTGGTGATTCTGGGTGTGCTTGGTTTAACTAAACTGCCTTTACAACAGTTTCCTGATATTGCGCCTCCATCGGTTTTGGTAACGGCGGTATATCCTGGAGCTAACGCAGAAACGGTTTTACGTTCTGTGGCACCTTCTCTAGAAGAGTCTATAAATGGTGTAGAAAACATGACTTACATGAGTTCTACTGCGAGTAACGATGGTAGTTTGGCGATTACTGTTTTCTTTAAACTAGGAACAGATGCCGATCAAGCTGCAGTAAACGTACAAAACAGAGTTGCGCAAGCGACAAGTCAATTGCCAGCAGAGGTTGTACAACAAGGTATTATCACGGCGAAACAGCAAAACAGTTTCATCATGGCAATTGGTATGTACACGGAGGATGAAGCTAAATACGATCAGACTTTTGTGGCCAACTATGCGCAGATTAATATTATTCCGGAATTAAAACGTATTCCCGGAGTTGGTTCTGCTAGTATTTTTGGTGGTGTAAAAGATTACTCTATGCGTGTTTGGTTGAATCCAACACAAATGTCAACTTACAAAGTAACGCCAAATGAAGTGATGGCAGCGATTCAGGACAAAAGTTTGGAAGCTGCACCAGGTAAATTTGGAGAAAGAAGTAAAGAGGTTTTTGAATATGTAATTAAATACAAAGGGAAACTTACTAAACCAGAAGATTATCAAAACATTGCGATTCGTTCTAATCCTGATGGATCTGTTCTTCGCTTAAAAGACGTAGCAAGAGTGGAACTGGGTGCTTACTCTTACAACAGTTTAACGCGTTTAAATGGAAAAAAAGGGATTGTAATTGGGGTTATTCAGTTAGCTGGATCTAACTCAAATGATATTCAGATTGCGATTAATAAAATGATGGAAAAAGCTTCTAAAGATTTTCCAACAGGCATTAAACACAATATATTCTATAGTACAAAAGTATCTTTAGACCAATCAATCGAACAGGTTGAACATACCTTACTGGAAGCTTTTATTTTGGTTTTCGTTGTGGTATTTATCTTCCTGCAAGATTTTAGATCAACATTAATTCCGGCTATTGCTGTACCTGTAGCAATTTTAGGAACGTTCTTCTTCATGCAGTTATTCGGATTCTCGATCAACCTTCTAACGCTTTTCGCATTAATTCTGGCGATTGGTATTGTGGTAGATGACGCGATTGTAGTCGTCGAGGCCGTGCATGCGAAAATGGAGCACAAACATCTGTCTCCAAAAATCGCCACGCATGAAGCAATGCACGAAATAACGGGTGCTATTATCTCGATTACGCTGGTAATGGCTGCTGTATTCCTGCCGGTTGGTTTTATGGAAGGCTCAACAGGAGTTTTCTATCGTCAGTTTGCCTTTACGATGGCAATTGCAATTGTAATTTCGGCTGTTAATGCCTTGACTTTAAGTCCTGCTCTTGCTGCATTATTTTTGAAAGACAATCATGGAGCTAAAGATGCAAATGCGCCTTATGAGAAAAAAGGATTTAAAGAAAAATTCTTTACCGCTTTTAACAGCAGTTTTGAATCGTTGACAAATCGTTATGTTGGCGGATTGAAATTCTTAATCAGAAAAAAATGGTTGAGTTTAGGTGGATTAGCTGCTATTACTGCTGCAACTATTTTATTAGTAAAAACTACTCCTGCCGGATTTATTCCAACAGAAGATCAAGGATTTATTGCGATTGCAGTTAACACGCCATCGGGAACTTCGCTTGACGGAACTCAAAAAGTAATGACTGAGGCTGAAAATACTTTAAGAGGTTTAGATGCTTCACGATTTGTAACAGCGATTTCAGGATTCAACTTATTGACGAATTCTACAAGTCCATCTTCTGCGGTTGTTTTCGTATTGCTGAAACCAAACGAAGAACGTGGAGAAGTTAAAGACATTGACGAAATCATGAATCAGGTTCGTGGTAAACTAGGCTCTATTTCAGGCGGAAGTTTCTTCGTATTCAGTTTCCCAACGGTTCCTGGATTTAGTAACGTTGAAGCTTTAGATTTGGTTCTTCAGGATAAAACGGGAGGAAAACTGGATAAGTTCAGTGGTATTTCTCAAAATTTCATTGGCGAATTAATGAAACGTCCAGAAATTGCGGTTGCCTTTACCTCTTTCAAAGCCGATTATCCTCAATTACAATTGGATATCAACGACGAAAAAGCGAATCAGTTAGGTGTAAATGTTAAAGACATTTTACAGACTATGCAGGCTTATTTTGGTAGTGCGCAGGCATCAGACTTCAACCGATTTGGTAAATATTATCGTGTGGTTGTTCAGGCTGATATTGCCGACAGAGCAGATCCAACAGCAATTGACCGTGTATTCGTAAAAAATAAAACAGGCGAAATGGTGCCGATAAATACTTTAGTAAAACTAACTCGTATTTATGGTTCAGAAACCGCTTCTCGATATAATTTGTTTAACTCAATTTCTATTAATGCGATTCCGAAACCTGGATTTAGTTCTGGAGATGCCATTAAAGCGATTGAAGAAGTAGCAAAACAACAATTGCCTGCAGGTTACGGGTTTGAATTCTCGGGCCAAACGCGTGAAGAGATTTCTTCTGGAGGGCAGTCGGCTACAATTTTCTTACTGTGTTTGATATTCATTTATTTCCTACTTGCTGCACAGTATGAGAGTTATATCCTTCCTCTAGCGGTTATTTTATCAATTCCTGCAGGTATTTTTGGAGTATTTGTGGCAATTGGTTTAACTGGAATCGAAAACAACATTTATGTACAAGTTGCACTTGTCATGCTGATTGGACTGCTCGCTAAAAATGCCATTTTGATTGTGGAATTTGCGGTGCAAAAACGAAAATCAGGTATGGCATTAGTAAAAGCTTCTATAGATGCTGCAAAATTACGTCTAAGACCAATTATCATGACCTCTCTAGCCTTTATTGTTGGTTTAGTACCAATGATGAGCGCCAAAGGACCATCGGCTCAAGGAAATCACTCAATCAGTATTGGAGCTGCGGGCGGAATGATTTCGGGAGTAATTTTAGGATTATTCATTATTCCGGTTTTATTCATCGTGTTCCAATATTTACAAGAAAAATTCAGCGGCAAACCAATCGCTGTCATTCATAACGAAGAAAAATAAAATATGGAAAACTATATAACGACAATTCTTGTTGCCATACTATTTGGCATCGGATATATATCATACAGAATCTCGAAAGATCTTGAAACCAAAAAAGATATTTGTACAGAGATATAATTTGTTGGTGAAATAAAAAAAATATTTAAACACATAGAAACATAGAATTTTAGCTTTAAAAAAGAGAATAAAAGAAACTAGTTTCCACACATAGCTATGTTTGTTAATATCAGTGAAACGCCTTTTACACTCTACAAAAACTATGTTCCTATGTGTTAAAAAAATCAAAACCAACGGATAAAGAAATCTAATAAAAAGACAATGAAAAATTATATAACCAAAATCGTGACCTTCGCCATTCTGATCACGACCATAATATCCTGTAAAGTATCTAAGGATATTGAAACTCCAAAAGATGCATTTCCTGAAAATTTCAGGAATGCATCGGTTTCGAGTGATACAACCAGTATTGCCGATGTGGAGTGGAAAAACTTCTACACTGAAAAAGATATTATCAAACTAATAGACAGCGCTGTAGCGAGAAACAATGATTTGCTTATAGCAGAAAAAAACATCGAAATCGCACAATACAGATTTACGCAGTCCAAATGGGGAAATGTTCCTCAAGTGAACTTAGTTGTAAATGCAAGTACAAGTAATCCTTCTGATAATAGTTTTACTGGAATGAACTTAGGTCAAGCATTAGGACAAAAACATATTGACGATTATTCTGCCGGAGCTTCACTTTCTTGGGAAGCTGATATTTGGGGAAAGATTAGAAACCAAAAGAAAGGGGCTTACGCAGGATATCTTCAATCTGAAGAAGTAAAAAAAGCATTACAGACAACAATTGTGGCCAATGTTTCTAGAGGATATTACAATCTTTTGATGTTGGATGCGCAATTGGATATTGCCAGACAAAATCTACGTTTAAATGATAGTACAACGAATATTATCAAATTAAAATACGATGCTGGTCAGGTAACTAATTTGGCAATACAACAATCTGAAGCACAGAAATTAAACTCGGCACAATTGATTCCGTTATTGGAACAAAATATTGCGATTCAAGAAAATGCATTGAGTGTTTTGACAGGTTCATTTCCAAACTCAAAACAAAGAACCATTCTTTTAAATTCAATTGAAATTAAAAGCAATCCAGCGATTGGAATTCCGTCTTCATTAGTAAGCAGAAGACCTGATGTAAAAAGCGCTGAATTAGCGCTTAAAGCAGCAAACGCCAATGTCGGTATCACAAAAGCGGATTTATACCCAGCTCTTAGAATTACGGCTCAAGGCGGTTTGAACTCTTTCGAAACGAGCAGCTGGTTCAATATTCCAGCTTCTCTATTCGGAACTGTTGCAGGAGGTTTAACACAACCTATTCTGAACAACAAAAGAGTGAGAACACAATATAATATCGCTGTCGCGGAAAGAGAAAAAGCGGTTTTAGCTTTCAGACAATCGGTTTTGGTTGCTGTAAGTGAAGTTTCTGATGCTTTGGTAAAAGTGGAGAAACTACAACAGCAAGAAACTTTCTTAAAAGAAAAAGTAAAAACATTACAGCAAGCAATCAAAAACTCAAACTTGTTATTCAAAAATGGATTAGCAGAATATCTTGAAGTTTTAACTGCTCAAGCCAATCTTTTACAAAGCGAATTAGAATTAGCAGATCTTAAAAGACAACAACTTACAGCCAATACAGATTTGTACCGCGCTCTAGGCGGAGGCTGGAAATAATACCCGTACCCGTTAATTATTTATTTTTTGAGATGAAAACGCTGTGAGACTTACGTTTCATGGCGTTTTTTTATTTGCCACGAATTTCACTAATTTTCGCTAATTTCTTTTTATTCGCAACACTATAAAATAATTCGCGAAAATTAGTGAAATTCGTGGCTGTAAAAACTTTGTGTCCTAGCGCCTTCGTGGCAAAACTTAATCAATTAAACAAATTAAAACTAATGAAGAAAATAGCATGCTTTGCGCTTTTAGCTGTATTATTTACAAATTGCAAAAAAGACAATTCAGAACAAAAATTAGAACCTGTAAAAACTCCAGCTGTTACTGATACTGTTTCCGCAATTAAAGAAGATACAAAAAAAGAGAGTCCAGAAACTAAAGAAGATTGCAAAGATATCGTAATAGAAATGGGAGATGGTAGAGAATGTATTTTGACTAATATAGATCTTGATAAAGCTTACCAAAATATTATAAAAAACAAACAAGTTGAAGAATCAGAGTATTTTTTAAGTGCTCTTCCAACAGAAAAAAAATCTGTTGAAGTAAATAAAAATGGATTAATCTCGATTGATTATGAAATCACTAAAAACAAAGTTGCTATTTCAATGAACTATGAAGGTGGTGTAACAGAAGTGACTCTTGAAAAAATAGATAATACAGTCAAAAGAAGCATTTATCACTATGCTGATTAATGCGTAATTTTTAGTTGCCACGAAGGCGCTAAGAAGCAAAGCTTTTTTAAGACCGCCACGAATTTCACTAATTCTCCCTAATTTCTTTTTTTATTCTACAAGATATATAAAAATAATTGGCGGAAATTCGTGAAATTCGTAGCAAGAAAACTTTACGTCCCAGTAAAAATAAAACTTTGTGTCTTAGCGCCTTCGTGGCAAAACTTCAAAACAAATGACTTTCAATAAAGAAACATATCTCAACAACTTAAAACAAACCATTGAAAGTTATTATCCTATCTCTGAAAACTCATGGAAACTGATTGAAAACATTACCAGTTTTCAAACACTTAAAAAAGGAGAAACACTTTTACAAAATGGAGAAATTGCTAAAAATCTTCATTATATAGCAAAAGGGGTTTTACGCGCTTTTATAACAGACGAACAAGGAAATTTCTACAACAAAAACCTTTTCCTTGACAATTATCTTGCGGGTTCTAAAGTTTCATTGATGCTTCAAACGCCTTCCAATTTTACGATTGAAGCTTTAGAAGATTCTATTGTAATCAACATCAATTATAAAAAATATATTGAGGCAATTAATGAAAATGATGATCTCAAAAACTTCTACATCGCGCATTTAGAAAGACATTGGATTATCGAAAAAGAACAAAGAGAAGTCGCACTAGTTATGCAGAATGCAACTGAAAGATATGTAACACTTTTAGAAAAACATCCAGATATTGCGGATCGTGTTCCGTTGCTTCATATTGCCTCGCATTTAGGAATTACACCAACACAGCTAAGTCGAATCAGAAAAAGTCTCGAAAAAGATTTGTAAATCAACATATGTAAAGGTTTTTCAGGAAAGCTAGTTTTATCTTTGCTGCACATTTTAATTCGAGTTTCAGAAAATGAAAAATATAAACCTCATCAAAGACAATATTGATAACCTTACAGCGCTTTGGAAAACGGTTGCCACTCCTCTCCTTTCTTACCATAAAAACGATCCTTTTCAATTCAGCCAAATAAAAAACTCAGGTTGGCCAAACCGATTATGGTTCCGTGAAGATATTTCAGAAGAAAATCTGCCTCAGATTCTTGAAATCATAGACCAAAATCCAGGTCTAATTATTCCGTATTGGGATATTTTTGGAAGTAATTCAAAAGAAATTTTCGAGAAAAACGGATTTCAAATTCGAGTTCAACTCGTAGCCATGGCTTTAAAACTAGGCGAAAAATTTCCAGTTGAAAGCAATCTTACTTTTAAAAGAGTTTTAAATGAAGAAGATGCTAAAACTTGGTCAGATATTTATCCGTTGTCATTTAGTTATGTAATTAGTAAAGAAACATTGGTTCATAATTATGAAAATGTCAAATTTTATCTCGTTCATTTAGAGGATAAACCAATAGGAACACTTACTCTTTTTCAAACCGAAAGTATTATGGGAATTCATGGTGTTGGCGTAATTCCTGAAATGCGTAAAAGAGGTTTTGCCGAAGAAATCATGAAATTTGCCATCAACGAAGCTATTGATGCTAATTGTGATTATGCACAATTGCAAGCTTCGGCTTTAGGAAAAGGTATTTATACTAGATTGGGTTTTGAGGATTTGTTTTTGATTACGAATTACTTTTTAAATTCCAATATTTAAAAAATCCAAATTCCAATTTGCCTACTTTGAGGTTAACTTTGCATTGAATGATTTCTCGCAGATTTCGCAGATCGTGCCCATTTATTTCTCGCAAAGACGCAAAGTCACAAAGAAAAACTTAAAAAAACTTTGCGCCTCCGCGACTTTGCGAGAGCTTTCTAAAAAAACTTTATAAAAATAATTTCCCGCAGATTTCGCAGATCGTGGCCGCAAAGTCACAAAGAAAAGCTTAAAAAACTTTGCGCCTCCGCGACTTTGCGAGAGTTTTTCCAATCTAAAATCTAAAGTCTAAACTCAAATTCTGTCCAAAATGCCCCTAAAATAGTCGTAAATGTGTATTTCATTAAAAGGAAAACATTATTAGATTTGTAATACATTAACTAATAACCTTTTAAAACAAATACCCAATGAAAACAACAAAAATCCTATTCTGGACTACTACTATCCTTATTTTTTTATTTGAAGGCGTTATGCCAGCTTTAACTTCTCAGTCTGAATTGGCTAAAGAAGGAATCAGACATCTTGGTTATCCTGAGTATTTTGGAAACGCTTTGGTTGTCTTTAAAATCCTTGGAGTTTTAGCTTTAATTATTCCACAAGTGCCTGGACGCATTAAAGAATGGGCTTATGCCGGATTTGCTTTCGATTTTATCTTTGCTTCGATAAGTCATTTTGCAGTAGACGGAATAGATTTTCAAGGTTTCTTTCCTTTGATTGTTCTTGCAGTTTTAATTATTTCGTATGTAACCTATCATAAAATACAGCGTTATAAAAATATAGCGCTCTAAAAAACAAAACTTTATGATTGAAGTTTTTAAAACAAATGTTCAGGAAGAATGGCAATGTAAAATGATCATTGAAACTCTTCTTGAACATTTTCCAAACAGTTCGATCAACTTCGATTTAGAAGATTGCGATAAAATCCTTCGTATTCATGCACCATCCATTTCGAATACAAAAATTATTGATGTTTTAAATTTTCATGGTTATTCCTGCGAAGTACTACCTTAAAAATTAACAACTTTCAAATTACTGATATTTAGTATTTTATTATTTTTTTATCGTATATTTGAAATACTATCATTCCCCTAATTCTATAAATTTAATTTCACAAAATGTACTGTGGATTTTTTGCCAAAAATCTCCGCTTTACCTCTATTGTTGTATCTAATCTCTAAAATAAAAAAAGATGAAAAGTGCTGTACAAAATACTATTTTAGAAACTTATGGTAAACTGAATGATATTATTTCTGATTTTTCTAAAGAAGAAATCAATATAATTCCATTTGAAGGAAGCTGGACAGGAGGACAAACTGTGCAACATATCATACTCGCCTGTTCTGGAATTCCAATGCTTTTTGCAGGAAATACAGAAAAAACTACACGCAAACCCGACGAATACGTTAAACAACTCGACGCAATATTTTTAGATTATACTACCAAATACCAATCTCCAGAAAATATAAAACCTGCTGCAATTGATTATGAAAAAAGTACTTTGACTGCTTCTGTAAAGAAAATACAAAATGATTTATTTGAAGCCGCCGAAACCTACGATTTAACACTGACTTGTCTTGATGCCAAAATACCTGGTTTAGAAAACCTTACTATTTATGAATGGCTTCATTTTGCAATTGTGCATACACAAAGACATACTCAACAGTTAAAATCGATTTTTGAAAATATCAGGAAAAAATAAAATCAATTAATGCAAAACCTTTTTTATGAGATCAAAAGTTAAAACCATTGTTTCGTCTGGTTTAGTCGCAGGAACATTAGACATTACGGCTGCAATTTTAATTTATTCTGTGATTCTTCATAAAACTACTGCCGAAAACATTTTACGCTCTATAGCTAGCGGAATTTTCAAAAAAGAAGCTTACACCAACGGACTGGAAATGACGTTTCTAGGACTAGGTTTACATTTTTTAATTGCCTTTATTTTCGCTTGGTTTTACTTTAAAATCTTTCCTTATTTTCCGTTCTTTAAAATAAATACCTTTTTATCGGGAATCACTTATGGATTTTTCATTTGGGTTGTAATGAATCTCATTGTGCTTCCAATTGTTTTTCCTGTTTTACCAGAAAAGAATCTTGACTTTCCTCTTTTACTTTCTATCCTAATTGTAATTTGCTGCGTCGGAATTCCAATCGCTTTTATCACTAGGAAATATTATGCGAAATGGTATTGAAAAAAAGGTTCAAAGGAACAAAGGGACAGAGTGACAA